>JAXHUI010000030.1:0-24483 GCA_034189745.1 Pseudomonadota bacterium | reverse complement strand
CAAACCCCGTTTCGACGAACTGATGGCGCTGAACCTCACTCCGCCCCCCGCCGCCGCACAGAGCGACCTGGAGGCTGAAGGCGGCCACACCGCTCCCGGCACCGTTGGCGGGGTCGAGGTCGAGTACGCCGGCGAGCGCTTCAACCTCGACCACGGCGCCGTGGTGATCGCCGCCATCACCTCCTGCACCAACACCTCCAACCCCGGAGTGATGCTGGCGGCGGGGCTGTTGGCACAAAAGGCGGTGGCCAAGGGGCTCAGGCGCAAACCCTGGGTCAAAACCTCCCTCGCCCCCGGCTCCAAGGTGGTGACCGACTACCTGCGGGCGGCGGGGCTGAACGGCGCGCTGGATCAGCTCGGCTTCAACCTCGTCGGCTATGGGTGTACCACCTGCATCGGCAACTCCGGCCCGCTACCGGAACCGATCGAGGCCGCGGTGCGGGAGCGGGATCTCACCGTGGCGTCGGTGCTCTCCGGCAACCGCAACTTCGAGGGCCGGGTTCACCCCGCCGTCAAAACCAACTGGCTGGCCTCCCCCCCGCTGGTGGTCGCCTTTGCCCTGGTCGGCCGGGTCGATATCGACCTGACCCGCGAGCCGCTGGGAGAGGACGCGAACGGCCAACCGGTCTATCTGCGCGACATCTGGCCCAGTCAGGCCGAGATCGCCACCGCCCTGGAGCAGGTCGACAGCGAAATGTTCCGGCGCGAATACGCCGCCGTGTTCGATGGCGACGCAACCTGGCAGTCGATCGAGATCGCCAGCGGCAACACCTACGACTGGCCGGAGTCCAGCTACATCCGACGCCCGCCGTTCTTCGATGGCATGAGCCGCGAACCCGAGCCGGTGCAGGATATCCACGCCGCCCGCATTCTGGCCCTGCTGGGGGATTCGGTGACCACCGATCACATCTCCCCGGCCGGTTCGATCAAGCCGGACAGCCCGGCGGGGCGCTACCTGCAGCAGCTCGGGGTCGCCCAGGAGGACTTCAACTCCTACGGTTCCCGCCGTGGCAACCATGAGGTGATGATGCGCGGAACGTTCGCCAACGTGCGCATCCGCAACGAGATGCTCGATGGCGTGGAGGGGGGCGAAACCCGCCACTTCCCCAGCGGGGAGCAGCTATCGATCTACGATGCGGCCATGCGCTATCAGCAGGAGGGGCGCGATCTGGTGGTGATCGCCGGCAAGGAGTATGGCACCGGCTCCTCCCGTGACTGGGCGGCCAAGGGCACCCGTCTGCTCGGCGTGCGGGCGGTGATCGCCGAGTCCTTCGAGCGCATCCACCGCTCCAACCTGCTGGGGATGGGGGTGTTGCCGCTGGAGTTCATCGACACCGACCGCAAACGGTTGGCCCTGACCGGCGCGGAGGAGATCAGCCTGAGCGGGTTGGATCAGCTCCAGCCGCAGCAGCAACTGAGCCTGACCATTCGCTACCCGGACGGTCGTGAGGCCCAGGCCAGCGTGCGCTGCCGCATCGACACCGGCAACGAGCTGGCCTACTTCCGCCACGGCGGTATCCTGCACTATGTGCTGCGCCGAATGATCGGCGCGGCCTGATCGCTCGGCGCGGCCAGCCCACCCAAGGCCCGCACGCTCCACGGCGTGCGGGCCTTTTTGCTCCGGGCCCTGCGCGGCGGCCCAAACCGCGCTGGGGCGATCACTTCAGTGGCCGGCCTCCGCCCCCGCGCGGGGGGCGGGATCGGCCTCCTGTCACGGCGCCGCGCAGGTGGGTTTCTGCCCCTGCAGCGTGTCATCGTAGAGGCGATACCCATCCCGCCCAGCCTGCTTGGCGGCGTAGAGCGCGTCATCGGCCTCGCGCAGCACCTTTTCGTGCTCCGCGCTTCGCGTCAGGCTGGCGCCGATGCTGAAGGTCATACAGAGGGGGGTGCCACAGGGGGTGTCGACCTTTTGCCCCCGGATCACCCGCAGCAGCCGTTCGGCGATCTGCTCGATCAACCCCGGATCGGCATCACGAATCATGATCAGAAACTCATCCCCGCCCCAACGCGCCGCGGCGTCATATTCACGCAATACCGAACGCAACACCGAGGCTGCCACCACCAGCGCGGCATCGCCTATGGCATGGCCGTGGCGATCATTGATCTCCTTGAACAGATCCAGATCGATCCAGATGATACCCAGCGGGCGTTCCTCGCGGGCACTGCGCTTGAGTTCGGCGCGCAGCAACTGGTCCATGCCGCGACGATTGAGCAGGCCGGTCAGCGGATCGGTCTGGCTGATCCGGTTCAGCGCCTCGGTGCGCTCGCGCACCTTCTGTTCCAAATTGGTGCGGGTCTCATACACCTCGCGACTCATCTGTTCAAACTCCCCCACCAGATGCGCGATTTCACCGCTGGCTCGCACCCCCAGCGGCTCGCCGCTGTACTCCCCCCGACGAAAGCGACGCATGGCCTGATCGAGCGCCTGCAGGGGCTGCAGCACCATCCGCCCCAGTACGATATGGAACAGGAGCACCGTACCCAGCAGCGAGAGGGCAAATATCATCAGGATGGAGTTGAACCGGCTCAGCGGCAGCAAGCTGTGTAGATCCATCAAGGTGACCTCGTACCAGTCGATACTGGGCAGATAAGCCACTCCGGCGAGGTAGTGGGTGCCCGCCAGCGTCACAAACCGGCTGGCAACCCGCTGCGGGGCCGCCTTGACCTCGTCCAGCGCCTGCTGCAGCCGCCCGTAGTCTTCCGCCGGCAACAGCTGGCGCAACCGGCTCTGCTGGCTGGCCTGCTTGGTGAGGCTGGCAAAATCGATCATCGACTGGTCGCGGTAGAGCTGAATCGCCCCTTGACCGTTCACGAACAGGCTGGTGATCCCCTCTTCACCACTGGCGACGATCTCATCGAGGAAAGCGCTGAGATCGAGGCCGCTGCCGGCCAGCGCCACAATCTCCCCCGCGCCGTTTCGTAGCGGCACATTGACCCATAACCGGGTAACGCCCAGGTGGGTATCCGTATTGACATTGAGGTGGAGATCCCGTTTTTGCTCGATCAGGTCGTAGAACCAGCGATCGGAGGGGTTGGAGGGGCTGAGCCGGTAGCGCATCTGCTCACCGGAAAATTCATTTTCGGCGTTGTTGTAGTAGTAGTGGCCGTTGTGCAGTACGGCCAGAAAGTAGTTGTGGCCGGCAAAGTTTTCCCGGTAGCGCTCCAACTCCCTCAGGCCATGATACTCGGCGAGCAGGTCATCCGGGTTTTCCAGCCACGCGATCAGCAGCGGTGAGCTGGAAAGCTGGCGGGCAAGCGCGATCTCCCGCAGCAGCGGCTGCAGCACCCGTTCCCTGTCGTACAGCACCTGTTTTTCCACATACCTGAGCGCCCACTCCGTAATGATCCGTTCCGCCAACGCCTGCACCGAAACCCAAACCGCGACGGCTGAAGTGAGAACCAGTGTGACGGCGAGGAGGCTGAGCCTTGATTTGAGATTCAAAGAACCGCTCGCCCCCTCTGCCTCGATTATGGGAATATGCCCCGTTTGGAC
The DNA here is from genome assembly GCA_034189745.1 of Pseudomonadota bacterium. Classification (GTDB taxonomy): domain Bacteria; phylum Pseudomonadota; class Gammaproteobacteria; order Pseudomonadales; family Balneatricaceae; genus Marinobacterium. Next base: position 20,990 of record JAXHUI010000030.1, on the reverse strand, counting down.
GTCAAATCGGGCCCTGTTTGGATGATCGATGATCATAACCGATCGCGCTGGCGATAAAAGTAAAAACCCCGCTCCTTGAAAAATACTCCGCCAGCCCTAACCTCTAAACAATGTTCGTGTTAGGGTTCACCGTAACCATTCACCTGCGCCCGCTATCAGGACAGGTCGCTCCGCCAACTGCTTCTGTTCACCACTCCCTGAGCCCGGGCGCCCAGACTCAAGGAGGTACACATGCCTGTACAAGATCTCTACCCCTCTCGAAACCGTACCCAACCGGCCATTCTGAAACGACAAGACCCTGTGCTGTACAACCACGACTTTTCCGCGGCGCCGCTGTCGGAGGAGCAGTTGCGCCAATATGAGCGTGATGGCTACCTGCTGCTGCCCGAGCTGTTCAGCCGTGCGGAGGTGAGCCGCTTTTTGGCCGAGCTGGACAAGATGCAGCAGGATCGGGCGTTGCTGCAGTCCGACCGCGCCATCATCGAGCCCGACAGCCAGGCGCTGCGTTCCGTATTTCGCATCCACCGCGATCCTCTGTTCTGTGATGTCGCCGCTGACCCGCGTCTCACCGAGATCGCCAACTTCATTCTCGACGACGAGATTTACATCCACCAGTCACGCCTCAACTTCAAACCCGGCTTCAACGGACGGGAGTTTTACTGGCATTCCGATTTCGAAACCTGGCATGTGGAAGATGGCATGCCCCGTATGCGCGCCCTCAGCGCCTCCATCCTGCTGACCGACAACAGCGACTTCAACGGCTCCCTGATGGTGATGCCCGGCTCCCATCGCGACTATGTCAGCTGCGTGGGCGAGACACCGGCCGACTATTACCGGGAATCCCTGCGCCAGCAGACGGTGGGCACCCCCGACAACGCCAGTCTGGCGGAGCTGTATGCGCGCTATGGGCTCAAGTCCACGGCGGCTCCGGCCGGCTCCGTGCTGCTGTTCGACTGCAACCTGATGCACGGCTCCAACGGCAACATCACCCCGATGCCGCGCAGCAACCTCTTTTTCGTCTATAACGCCATGAGCAATCGCTGCGTCGCCCCCTTCTGCAACCGCCCACCGCGACCGGAGTTTCTCGCCAGCCGCGAAGAGATCCAGCCGCTGCCGCGTTACCGCCTTGCCCGACGGCGCATGGTCGGTTGATCGGGCCGGGCAGGGAGCAGAGCTCCCTGCCCCCTCAGGGGCGCCATTGATCCAGAGTGTCCAGGTAGTTGGCCCGCTCCCAGCCGGAGGGGTCTTCGGCCCGAGCGTAGCTGATGCTACCCCGCAACTGCTCCAGCGACTCATACTCGTGCCGCTCCAGCCAGTTCAGCATGGTTGACCGCATCTCTCCCAGCACGCCGGCCCCCCGCTGCAGCAGCACACTGGCCATCTGGGCCACCTCGGCACCAACCAGCTGGGTACGAATCACATCCTCGCCCGTATGTACCCCTCCGGTGATCGCCAGATCCACCGCCACCTGGGCGCGGATGATCGCCGCCCAGCGCAGCCGCTCGTTCAGCTCCGCCGGAGTGGATAGCTGCAGCTGGGGGGTGATTTTCAGCGTTTCCAGCTCCACGCTGGGCTCGATGAAGCGGTTGAACAGAACCACCGCGTCGGCACCGGCCTTTCGCAGCTGGTGGATCAGGTGTACCGGGCTGGAGAAGCGGGAGGAGAGTTTCACCGCCAGCGGCAACCGCGGCAGGGCGGCGCGCACAGAGGTGAGGATATCCAGATAGCGCTGCTCCACGTCAGCCCCGCTCTCCCGAACCGAGGCCGCGATGTGGTAGATGTTCAGCTCCAGCCCATCGGCACCGGCCTGCGCCAGCTGGCTGGCGTGCTCCGCCCACCCCTCGCGGCTGTCCCCATTGAGACTGGCGATCACCGGCACCTGCAGGCGCGATTTCATCCGCTGGAGCCGTTCCAGATAATGCTCCTCGGCGGTACGAAAGTGATCGGGCACGGGCAGAAAGTCATCCGACTCTGGATGTCCGATCGCCTGCTCGAACAGAAAATGGTGCAGCAGCTCGTGGTCACGTCGGCACTCCTCTTCAAACAGGCTGTGCATGACGATGGCCGCGGCCCCCGCCTCCTCCAGCCGGCAGACGCTCTCCACCGTGGCCGTCAGCGGCGAGGCGGCGGGCACCAGCGGGCTCTCCAGTTCCAACCCCATATAGCGGGTACGCAAACGCTTACTCATCCTGATCTCCTGCTGCCTGCCTGGTTGGTGCCGCGTCCGACGTTGCCCTCCCCTCGACCGGGGACCAGCTCAAGCCAGCCAGCTGTTCATAACGGTGATACCGCTCATCGACCTCCCGCTGGGCCTGCTGCAAGAACGCTCTGGATGCCTCGGGGTTGGCCCGGGCCAACATGCTGAAGCGGGCCTCGGTGCGGGCAAACTGCGCATAGGGGATGGAGGGAGGTTTGGAGTCCAGCTTGAGCGGATTCTCGCCCTGTGCGGCGCGGCGCGGATCATAGCGGAACAGTGGCCAGTGGCCGGAATCGACCGCCAGGCGCTGATGCGCGTGGTTATCCCCCGCCAGATCGAAACCATGCGCGATGCAGGGGGAGTAGGCGATGATCAGGGAGGGTCCATTCCAGCTTTCCGCCTCCTGAAAGGCGTGCAGGGTCTGCACATCCTTGGCGGCGTAGGCGACATGCGCCACATACACATGCTCGTAGTCCATGGCGATCCGGGCCAGATCCTTCTTCGCCACCGGCTTGCCGCCGGCGGAGAACTTGGCCACCGCCCCGCGCGGGGTCGCCTTGGAGGTCTGGCCGCCGGTGTTGGAGTAGACCTCGGTGTCCAGCACCAGAATGTTGACATTGCGCCCGGAGGCCAGCACGTGGTCCAGCCCGCCGTAGCCGATGTCGTAGGCCCAGCCGTCACCGCCGACGATCCAGACGGTGTGGCGGCACAGTTTGTCCGCCAGCTGGTGCAGCTCCCGCGCGCGGGGATCATCCATGCCCGCCAGCTGCTGGCGCAGCCGTGCCACCCGCTGGCGCTGGGCGCGGAGGGCGGCCTCGTCGCTCTGATCCGCCGTTGCCAGCTCCGCCACCAGCTGTGGCTCCAACCGCTCGCTCAGCGCCTGCAGCCGTTCGAGCGCATACGCTCTCTGCTGGTCCAGCGCCACCCGCATCCCGAGGCCAAATTCGGCGTTGTCCTCAAACAGAGAGTTGTTCCAGGCCGGGCCCCGCCCCTCCGGGTTGACGCTCCAGGGGGTGGTGGGCAGGTTGCCACCATAGATGGAGGAGCAGCCGGTGGCGTTGGCCACCAGCAGGTGATCACCAAACAGTTGGCTCAGCAGCCGGAGGTAGGGGGTTTCGCCGCAGCCGGAACAGGCGCCGCTGAACTCGAACAGCGGCTGCATCAACATGGAGCCCTTCAGGGTGCTGGCCTTGAGCCCGGTACGATCGAACTCCGGCAGTTGGCGAAAGAACGCCCAGTTGGCCCGCTCCCGCTGCGCAATCGGCTCCTTGGGTACCATGTTCAGCGCCTTGCGCCGCTGGTTGGATTTGTCATGGATCGGACAGATCTCGACACAGAGGGTGCAGCCGGTGCAGTCATCCGGGGAGATCTGGTAGCTGATCAGGGTCTGTTCGGGGAAATCCTTCGCCCCCTTGATCGGCACCGCCTTGAACCCCTCCGGCGCCCCCTGCGCCAGCGCCGCGGGGAAGGCTTTGGAGCGGATCACCGAGTGCGGGCAGACGAACACGCATTTGCCGCAATGGGTACAGAGCGTCTCCTCCCATTGTGGCAGCTCGAGGGCCAGATCCCGCTTCTCATAGGCCGCCGTGCCGCTGGGCCAGGTGCCGTCGGCGGGAACCCGGCTGACCGGCACCCGGTCGCCGCGCCCGGCGATCAGCTCGGCGGTGACCTCGCGCACAAAGGCGCTGGCGTCGGCGCAATCCACCTGATGGATCGGAATCAGGCTATGCGCCCGCTGTGGCACGGTAAAAGCGTGCAGATGGGTCAGCGCGTTATCGATCGCCTTCAGGTTCATCTGCGCGCTGCGGGCGCTGCGCTTGCCGTAGGTCGCCTCCACCGCGGCCTTGACCCGCTCGATCGCCTGCGCGCGCGGCAGGATGTCGGTCAGGGCAAAGAAGCAGGTCTGCATGATGGTGTTGATCCGCTGCCCCAGCCCCGCCTCATCGGCAATGCGATAGGCGTCGATCAGCCAGACCTGGAGCCGGCGGTCGATCATCTGCTGTTGCACCGGTTGCGGCAACGACTGCCAGAACGCCGCCCCGCTCAGCGGGGTGTTGACCAGGAAGGTAGCCCCCGGCTTGGCTTTGTCGAGCATCGGGTAGCGCGCGAGGAACAGCGGCTGGTGGCAGGCGACAAAATCCGCCTCGCCGGCTTGAATCTCATAGGCGGAGCGGATCGGTTCGGGGCCGAAGCGCAGATGGGAGACGGTCACCGCCCCGGATTTTTTGGAATCGTAGACGAAGTGCCCCTGCGCAAAGCGGCCCGGCTGTTCGCCGATGATACGGATACTGTTCTTGTTGGCGGACACCGTACCATCCGCCCCCAGACCGTAAAACACCGCCTGCACCTGCGACCGCGCGGCGCGGGTACGAAACCCCTCCTCCCAGGGCAGGCTCAGCCGGGTGAGGTCGTCCTCAATGCCGATGGTGAACTCCCGCGGCCCCTCGGCGCGGGCCAGACGATCGAACACCGCCTTGACCATGCCGGGGGTGAACTCCTTCGAGGAGAGTCCAAAGCGGCCACCGAGCAGGCGCGGCAACCCCTCACCCGGCCAGCGCCCTTCGCTGCAGGCCGAAAACAGGGCGGTGGCGATATCCTTGAACAGCGGCTCCCCCTCCGCCCCCGGTTCCTTGGTGCGATCCAGTACCGCCAGCGCACGCACGCTGGCCGGCAACTGCTGCAGCAGCCGCTCTGCGGCAAAGGGGCGGAACAGGCGCACATTCAACAGCCCAACCTTTTCCCCCTCGGCGGTCAGATGCTCCACGGTTTCAGCCACCGTCTGGCTGGCTGATCCCATCACGACGATCACCCGCTGCGCATCTTCGGCCCCGCTGTATTCATACAGCGAATAGTGCCGCCCGGTCACGGCGGCGAAACGGTCCATCGCCTTCTGCACAATGGCCGCAAAGGCGTGATAGTAAGGGTTGCACGCCTCGCGCGATTGGAAGAAAAGATCCGGGTTCTGTGAGGTGCCGCGAATGAAGGGGTGCTCGGGAGAGAGGGCGCGCTCACGACAGGCCCGGACCCGGTCGGGATCGATCAGCTGCTGCAGTTGGGCGCGGCTCACCAGCTCCACCTTGCTGATCTCGTGGCTGGTACGAAAGCCGTCGAAGAAGTGCAACACCGGCACCCGCCCTTCCAGCGTGGCCATCTCGGCGATGGTCGCCAGATCCATCACCTCCTGCGCATTGCAGGAGGCCAGCAGGGCGAAGCCGGTGGTGCGCGTCGCCATCACATCGCTGTGATCGCAGAAGATCGACAGCGCGTGGGTCGCCACCGAGCGGGCGGCGACGTGAAACACCGTGGGGGTCAGCTCGCCGGCAATCTTGAACATGTTGGGGATCTTCAGCAGCAGTCCCTGGGAGGCGGTGAAGGTGCAGGTTTTGGCACCCGCCTGCAGCGCCCCGTGAACCGCACCGGCGGCCCCGGCCTCGCTCTGCAACTCGATCACCTGCGGCACACCGCCCCAGAGATTGGTCCGCCCCGCGTTGCTCCAGGTGTCGGCCAGCTCCCCCATCACCGAGGCCGGGGTAATCGGGTAGATGGCGATCACATCATTGAGTTGGTGGGCGATGGTGGCCGCCGCTTCGTTGCCATCCATCATCTTCATCTGTTTCATCGGCGCAGCCATGCCACACTCCTCTGACTCTGACTGAATCTTTCTCGCAAGGCCCGGCGTCACCGAGGCCGCCCTGGCCTGAGTATGGACGGGGAGCGGGGGGATGTCAGCCCGGGCGGGCTATGACGAAACTGAGCAGACCGAAACGGTGCGCTCAGTCACAGGAAAGTGATCAGCCCAGTGGCGGGGCGTCGTAATTTTCCGGCTCGTCCGTGTAAACGCAGATATTCCACTCTTCAGCCAACCCATCCTCCGCCGTGCAGTAACGTGCGAAGAAATCAGCGATCTCCTTGCGCTGACAGTGGGCTTCAAAGCTCTCCATATCGCTCCAGATCTCGTGGCAGACGATGGGAAAACTGCTGCCTTCCGCAAAGGGGCTGCTGATATGCCGGGTCGCCGTATACTGCACACAGGCATCTTCCCGCAGCGAGTTGGGTTCAAGCGACTGCAGCACTTTGAACAGTTCCGCTTGCTTGCCGGGTTTGGGTTTAAACTGGGCGGTGCAATAAACCAAGGATGACATGGGGGTTCTCCCGCTTTCAGGGTGGGTGGCTATAAGCCTTGAGAAAAAACATGGTCCAGCCGGGCAGTGTAGGGCCGAACGGCACGTTTGTCAGCCGCCGGCACTTGCGCCAGGGCGCGCGCCATGCTCACCGCCTGCGCCATCTGTCGCCGCTGCGCCGGAGGGAGCAGCTGCAACAGCTGCGCATCGATCCCCTGCCCCTGTCGCGCCAGCTGCAAAATGGTGGGGCTTTCCGCCTCCGCCTTGATCGCACCGTAGGCGAGCACGATACGGTCGCCGAGGGCGGCCCAACTCTCTGCGCTGGTGAAACCGTGGCGGCGCACGATCTGGCCCAGCGTCTGGTAGTCAGCGGCAAAGTCGCGTTGCAACGTCTTCACGGCGCGGGCGTGGGGGTCGAACGGTTGTCCCTCGCGGGGGACGATTTCACGCTCGAGAAACCCCCGCTGCCCCTCTGCCTGCAGTTTTTCCCCCAGCTGACGCACCGCTTTCAGGCTATCGATGTAGGCTTCGATCGCCATCGGCTCCAGGGTCGATGCCCGCACCGCGGGCAACAACGCCAGCAGGACGAGAACCAGCAATGAAAGGGTGGACGAGGCTCGCATGGAGAGGCTCCTGGATGTTCGGGGTGGCATGGCGGTGGCGGAACGATTCCGAGTCTCGAGTGTAGCAGATCCAGCGGGCGTCGCCCGCCGCGTTGCCTACGGGCGGGAATGGCGCCCTGGGCGGCGACAACGATTGCAGAGTGCGGCCCGGTGCTGGAAAATGGTCCCCATCTGATAGGCAACCACGACACTGCCCGGCACCACGATGGCCATGATCGTTCCATCGCCCTCGGCGGCCAACGGAATAACCCGATGCACTTACTGATGATTTCACTGCTGGCACTGTTTGCCAGCCTCGTATTGCTGATTGCCGGCAACTCATTTCTGATCACCCTGCTCGGCTTGCGCTTCAGCCTGCTGGGGATCGACGCCGCCACCATCGGCAAGGTGATGGTGTGTTATTCCGCCGGCTTCGTGGTGGGCTCTCTCTATGCGGACAGAGTGGTGCGCCGCGTGGGCCACATCCGTGCCTTCGCCGTGTTTGCGGCGCTGGCGGCGATGGCCACTCTGCTCTACCCCCTGACCTACAACGTCTGGTACTGGGGCATTCTGCGCGCCATCGGCGGGCTGACCATCGCGGCGCTGTTCATCACCATCGAGAGCTGGTTCAGCGCGGTCGCCACCAACGCCAACCGCTCCAAGATCTTCTCCCTCTATCAGGTGGCGGCGTATTCCGCCGCCGCCGGCGGCCAGCTCCTGATCGGCAACGGCAATCCGATCAACTACGCCCTGTTCACCCTGGCCACCCTGTTCATCATCGCCAGTATCATTCCGCTGTCGCTGTCGCGCATGCACTCGCCGGAGCTGAGCGAGACCACGCAGAAGATGTCGCTGCTGCAACTGGTGCGACTGGCGCCGCTGGGGGTCACGGCCGCTTTCACCGGGGGCATTTTCCTCGGCTCCTTCTACGCCCTGGTGCCGCTGTTCGCCAGCCTGACCGGGCTGGAAAACAACCAGATCTCGATCTACATGTTCGCCTCCATCCTGGTGGCCATGCTCTGCGCCTGGCCCATCGGCTGGATCTGTGACCGGGTGCAGCGCAGCTATGTGCTGCTGGTGATCTGCCTGCTGGCGGGCCTCGCCAGCGCCGCCAACGCGCTGGTCATCGACGCCGCGTTTCTCTGGCGTCTGGTGGCGCTCTGTGCGCTGATGGGGCTCGGCTCCACGGTCTACTCCATCGCCGTGGCGATCACCAACGACGTGATGGACAGCTCCCAGATCATCGCCGCCAGCTCCGGCCTGCTGCTCAGCTACGGTATCGGCAGCGTGCTGGGCCCTCTGGTCAGCTCGACCCTGATGCAGCAGTTCAGCCCGCTGGCGCTGTTCCACACCCAGGCCGTGGCCCTGGTCGGCCTGGCGCTGTTTACCCTTTATCGCCAATACCGGGTGCCGCCGATGCCGGTGGAGGCGCAGGAGCACTTCGTTCCGACCATTCCGAACGTGCATGTCATGCCCGATATCGACCCGCGTAACGAGGAGTTTGTCGACACCCCCATCGAGGAGCTGTTCCGGGAGGAGGCCGTCACCAGCGTGGAGAGTGGCGATGAAGGGGAGCTGATGACCCCCGCGGAGGAACCCCCTGGGGGGGACGGCGAGGCGCCACCACCGAGGCCACCGGGGAGCGCCGATTGACGCCGCCGGTCGGATCGCTCATCATCACCGCTCCCTCGCCGCGGGCCGCGACCGCCACCTCTGAACCGGACAACCGCCATGAGAACACTGACCCTGATTCGCCACGCCAAATCCAGTTGGGAAGACCCCACCCTGGCGGATTTCGACCGCCCACTGAACCGGCGCGGCCAGCGCGACCTGCCGCCGATGGTGCAGCGGGTGCAGCAGCACGGCCCCCGGCCCGACCGGCTGCTCTACAGCCCCGCCCGGCGCACCCGGCAGACGGCGGCGCCGTTGATCGAGGCGTTCCGCCTGGCCGACGATCAGGCCCAACCCTGCGATGAGATCTACGACGCCACCTTCGGGATGCTGCTGACGCTGCTGCAACGCCAGCCGGATAGCGCTCACCACCTGTTGCTGGTGGGCCACAACCCGGGGCTGGAAGTTCTGGCGCGCTGGCTCTGCCCCGCCGCCCCGGAGCATCTGCCCACCGCCGCCTGCGTGCAGCTGGGGCTGAAGCTGGCCCACTGGGCTGATCTGGTGCCGGAATGCGCCGAGCTGTTGTGGCTGGATTATCCAAAACTGCACCCACCGGTCGACCACCGCGCCCGCTGAGCCGGCGCCATCAACCCGCACGCAGACGGAGAACGGTTTTGAACCTCTACCTGGAGACCCTGGGCTACACCGCCAACATCGTCGCCCCGATCTTTTTCATTCTGCTGCTTGGCTACCTGCTGCGCCGCACCCGCTTGCTCGATGAAGCGTTCGTTGCCACCGGCTCCAGACTGGTGTTCGTGATCGCACTGCCGGCCCTGGTGTTCATGTCGATCGCACGGATGGATTTCCACGCCGTATTCAACCCGCAGCAGCTCGGTTATGTACTCATCACCATTTTGCTCGCCTTCGCCCTGATCTGGTGGCTCGCCGCCCGCTGGATCGAGGCGCCGGAGGATCTGGGGGTGTTCATTCAGGGGGCCTTTCGCAGCAACTACGGCGTCATCGGCCTGGCGGTCAGTTTCAACCTGTTTGGCCAGGAGGGGCTGGCCCATGCGTCGCTGCTGCTGGCGCTGGTGATTCCGCTGTTCAACGTCCTCTCCATCGTCTGCCTGAGCGTTCCGCTGCAGCGCAGCGCGGCGATGCGCCTGAGCGATACCCTGCTGGAGATTGTGAAAAACCCGCTGATTCTGGCGGTGCTGTTCGCCCTGCCGCTCTCCTGGTTTGGTGTGCAACTGCCCGGGATCGTGGCGCGAACCGGCGATTACCTCACCAACCTGGCCCTGCCACTGGCCCTGCTCACCATCGGCGCGTCGCTCAACCTGAAAAGCCTGCACGACACCTCGACCCTCGCCTTCTGGGCCAGCGCGCTGAAGCTGGTGATCCTGCCGCTGGTGCTGACACTGGGGGCCTGGCTGTACGGCTTCGAAGGGCAGGCGCTGGCGATCTTGATGGTACTGTTCGGCTGCCCCACGGCGGCGGTGAGCTTCGTCATGGCCAAGGCGATGGGGGGCAACGCCCAGCTGGCCGCCAACATCGTGCTGACCACCACTCTGGGCTCGATGCTGACCCTCAGCAGCGGCATCTTCCTGCTGCGCCTGCTCGGCGTCATCTGACACCGGGCCGACTCGACGCGGCTCAGGCGGCGGGCACGGCCACACCCAGACGGGGGATCTCGATGGCGGGGCAGCGATCCATCACCACCTCGAGCCCGGCCGCTTCGGCCCGCTCGGCGGCGGCCTCGTTGACCACCCCCAGCTGCATCCAGACCGCGCGGGCACCGATTTCGATCGCCGCATCGACCACATATCCGGCGTCCACGGAGTTGCGGAAAATATCCACCAGATCCACCACCCCCTCGATATCGCTCAGTTGAGCGACCACCTTCTGCCCCATCAGCTCCTGCCCCGCCAGGGCCGGATTGACCGGTATCACCTCGTAACCACTGGCCAACAGAAAGGACATCACCTGGTAGCTTGCCCGGTGGGATTTGGCACTGGCACCCACCAGGGCGATACGACGACTGCGTTCGAGCAGTGTTTTGATCTTGTTATCCTGCATCACGTTTTCCTTCCACAGATTGGACATTCAGGGTCGGGAGGCAGCCTGAGGCTGCGCCACTGCATCCGTTTGCCATCCAGCAGCAGCACCCTTCCCACCAGAGGTTCGCCGATACCGGCCAGCAATTTGAGCGCCTCCATCGCCTGCATACTGCCGATCACCCCCACCAGGGGCGGAAACACGCCGGATTCGCTGCACCCGAGATCGCTCTCATCCCCCTCCGCATACAGGCAGCGGTAGCAGGGGGAGTGGGGATCACGGGGATCGTAGGCGCTGAGCTGGCCATCGAAGCGGATCGCGGCGCCGGAGACCAGCGGCACCGCGGCGGCAAAGCAGGCGCGGTTGAGGGCAAAGCGGGTGGCGAAATTGTCGCTGCAATCCAGCACCAGATCCACCGCGCCCACCTGCTCCGCCAGCGCCCCTTCCTGCAGGCGCCGCTCTACCGGCGTAATCCGTACCGAGGCGTTGATCGCCCGCAACGTGGCGGCGGCGGAGTGTACCTTGGCCCGCCCCAGGGCGGCCTCGGCATGGATGATCTGGCGTTGCAGATTGCTCAGATCCACCCGGTCATCATCGACCAGCACCAGCTCGCCCACACCGGCGGCCGCCAGGTAGGCGGCGGCGGGGCCACCCAGCCCACCGAGCCCCACGATCAGGACGCGGGCCGCCTGCCAGGCACACTGCCCGGCGATATCCACCTCCGGCAACAGGATGGTGCGGCTGTAGCGCAGCAGTTGCTCATCACTCAGCATCTTCACCTCGCAAACGGTGCGGACGGCCGGGCCAGACGCCACCGCTGACACGCTCATGGCCGCCGTAGTCGCGCGCGCTGAACGGCTGGAGGTATCCCAACCGCTGCAGCAGCCGGCGCACCGCCTCCGCCTGATCGTAACCATGTTCCAGCAGCAGCCAGCCGCCCGGGCGCAGGTGTCGGCGGGCCTGCGCGGCGATCTGCTCGAGCGCGGCCATGCCGTTGCGCGCGGCAATCAGCGCGGATAACGGTTCAAAGCGTAGATCACCCCGCTTGAGATGTGGATCCTCGGGATCGATATAGGGCGGATTGCTGACGATCAGGTCGAACGCTCCCCGCAGCGGCTGGCACCAGTCCCCCTGATACACCGTTACATTGGTCAATTTCTGCTCGGCGACATTGAGCCGCGCCAGCTCGACCGCCTCCGGTTGCAGCTCGGTGGCCACCAGTTGCCAGTTGGGGCGCTCGCTGGCCAGCGCCAGCGCCACCGCGCCGGTTCCCGTGCCCAGGTCCGCCACCCGGGCGGGGGCGCCATCCAGCCGCCGCAGCGCCTGCTCCACCAGCACCTCGGTATCCGGGCGGGGAATGAGGGTGGCCGGGCTGACCCGCAGCCGCAGGGTCCAGAAGTCACGGTAGCCCAGCAGATGCGCCACCGGCTCGCCGGCCCTGCGCCGCGCCAGCAGCGCCAGAAAGGCGGACTGCTGCTGAGCACTCAAGGTTGCCTCCGGCCAGGCGAACAGCCAGCTGCGCGGCTGCTGCAACACCTCGCACAGCAGCAGCTCCAGATCGAGCCGGGCGCTGTCGCTGACCGTCTCCAGCTCGAGCGCATACTCCAGGGCGGCGGCGACGGTCAGGCGCTCATCGGGCCGGCGGCCATCCACCGCCGGTCCCGCCCCGACGGGATGCTCACTCATCGGCAAGCGCACCCAACTGTTCGGCCTGATACTCGCTTCGCAACGGCTGGATCACCTGGTCCAGATCACCGGCCATCACCTCGTTCAGCCGGTAGAGCGTCAGGTTGATCCGGTGGTCGGTGAGACGCCCCTGGGGGAAGTTGTAGGTGCGGATCCGCTCGGAGCGATCCCCCGAACCGACCAGCGTTTTGCGGGTGCTGGCCTGCGCCGCCTGCTGCTTCTCCCGCTGCGCCTGTTCCAGCCGTGCGGCCAGCAGCGCCATCGCCCGGGCACGGTTCTTGTGCTGCGAGCGCTCCTCCTGGCACTCCACCACCAGCCCGCTGGGCAGGTGGGTGATGCGGATGGCGGAATCGGTTTTGTTGATGTGCTGGCCGCCGGCGCCCGAGGCGCGAAAGGTATCGATTCGCAGATCGGCCCGGTTGATCTCGATGGCGGCAGACTCATCCAGCTCCGGCAGCACCGCCACCGTGCAGGCGGAGGTGTGGATCCGCCCCTGGGATTCGGTCTCGGGGACGCGCTGTACCCGGTGGGCGCCGGACTCGAACTTGAGCTGGGCGTAGACATCCTGGCCTGCGACCCGGCTGATGATCTCCTTGTAGCCGCCATGCTCCCCCTCGCTGGCGCTGATCACCTCCACCCGCCAGCCGTTGCGTTCGGCGTAGCGGCAATACATGCGAAACAGATCGCCGGCGAAGAGCGCCGCTTCATCGCCACCGGTTCCGGCACGGATCTCCAGAAAGACGTTGCGCTGGTCGTTGGGGTCCTTCGGCAGCAGCAACCGCTGCAGCTCAGCCTCCAGCGTTTCGCGCCGCGCGCGCGCCGAGGCGATCTCCTCGCGCGCCATTTCACGCATCTCGGCGTCCTCCTCCCCCAGCATCTGCTCGGCCGCCGCCAGATCCTCACCCGCCTGGCGCCAACGGGCAAAGCACTGCACCACCGGCTCCAGCTCGGCGTACTCGCGGGAGTAGTCACGAAAGCGGGTTTGCTCGGCGATCACCGCCGCATCGCCGAGCAGCGCGGCCAGCTCCTCATGGCGCTCACAGAGGGACTCGAGCCGGTGGTGCAGGGAAGCCTTCATCGTGGGGCAAACTCCTGTGGCTGTCTCATCAATCGTTCCGATCGGGTGGGGCCAGCTGGTACAGCTCCTGCGCCAGCTGCAGCAGCTCATCCCGCCCCTCGGCGGAGGCCCGGCGCAACTGGACGGTCGGCTGATGCAGCCACTTGTTGGTCAAGGCATGGGCGAAACGCTGCAACACCTCGTCGGGCGGTTTGCCGCTGGCCAGCATCCGCTGCGCCTTTTCCAGCTCCTGTGCCGCCGTTTCATGGGCGCTGCGGCGCAGCCGGGTGAGGGTATCGACCGCATCCAGCTCGCGCAGCCGGCGCAGGTACTCCAGCGCCCCCGCCTCGATGATCGCCTCGGCGTCGCGGGCCGCGCTCTGGCGCTCACGCTGGTTTTCCTCGATCACCTCCTGAAGATCATCGACGGTATACAGGTAGACATCGTCCAGCTCGCCCACCTGCGGTTCGATATCGCGCGGCACCGCGATATCCACCATGAAGATGGGACGGTGCTTGCGTTTTTTCAGCGCTGTCTCCACCGCCCCCTTGCCCAGAATCGGCAGCTGGCTGGCGGTGGAGGCGATCACGATGTCGGTCTGGGGCAGCTCGGCGGGGATCTGCCCCAGCTCGATGGCGCGCCCGTTGAACGGCTCCGCAACGGCGAGCGCACGGGCCAGCGTGCGGTTCGCCACCGTGATCTGCCGCACGCCGGCGCGTTCGAGATGGCGCGCCACCAGCTCGATGGTCTCACCGGCGCCGATCAGCAGAGCCCGGCTGGCGGCCAGATCGGCAAAAATGTGTTGCGCCAGTGTGACGGCGGCATAGGCGACCGACACCGGATTCTGCCCGATCGCCGTCTGGGTGCGCACCCGCTTGGCCACCGAGAAGGCGCTGCGAAACAGCCGCCCCAGCTCGGCGCCGACCAGCCCCTCCGCCTGCGCCACCGAAAACGCCGATTTGAGCTGGCCCAGTATCTGCGGCTCGCCCAGCACCAGCGAGTCCAGCCCGCAGGCCACCCGCATCACATGGCGCACCGCATCCTCGTTCCAGTAGGCGTAGGAGCAGCGCTGCAGCGCATCCACCTCCAGCCCGTGGTAACGCCCCAGCCACTCCAGCAGGGCACGACTCCCCTCCAGCTCGGCGGTGGAGCAGTAGAGCTCGGTCCGGTTACAGGTGGAGAGGATCGCCACTTCGGAAAGCCGAGCGTGGCGGCGTGCCTCATGCAGCGCCGCCACCAGAGTTTCCGGTGCAAACGCCACCCGCTCGCGCACCTCGACCGGTGCCGTTTTGTGATTGATCCCTAACGCCAGCAGAGCCATAGAAGGTTGGTATCACCCCATTACAGACAAGCGCGTCATCATACACCTTTGCCGCCCCCGGATTAACCCACCCCGACCCGCTCGGCCCGCGCAGCCGAACCCCCATCTTCTGGCGGACGGCAGATGGCATGACAGCCCCGGCTGAATTGCTCTATAGTGGGATCTTCACCCCTCAGGATCGAAAGAGTGCATCAGTTTATGAACAAACCCCTGCTGATCAGCCTGATCACCAGTTTGCTGATCACCGGCTGCGGCCAACTGGAAAGGACGCCTTCACCCGCGAACGCGGATCGGCTCGGACTCGAGCCGACGCCGAGTCGTTCCTATAGCAAAGGTGAACTCAATGGTGACACCCTCTATCAACTGCTGAGCGCCGAACTGGCCGGCAAGCGGGGCCGTTTCGATCTTGCCCTCGACAACTACCTCAACCAGGCCCGCCTGACCCGCGACCCCGCCGTCGCCGAGCGGGCCACCCGGATCGCCCAGTTTCTGCGCCGCGCCGACGCGGTCCTGGAGGCCAGCCGGTTGTGGAGCGAAGTCGATCCCGAGAACATCGAGCCCCTCTTTATTCGTGCCAACATTTTGCTGCATGAGGGCCAGTTTGCCTCCGCCCTGCCGCTGCTGGAGCAGGTGTTGGAGCAGGGGGGTGACGAGGCGCTGGCCCTGATCGCCGCCCGCAGCGATGCGATGCCGACCGACATCGCCGAGCAATACTACGATCTACTCACCCGCCTCAACCGGCAGCAACCGGAGCAGCTCGATTACCTGTTGACCCGGGTGCTGCTGTTGCGCCGACTGGATCGCACCGCTCTGGCCGCGGAACTGCTGGACGCGGGGCTGCGCATCGAGCCGGAGCAGGCCGAACTGGTGTTGCAGCGGGCCGAAATCTACCGCCAGCAGGGCCAGCCCGCAGAGGGGCTCAAACTGGTCCAGCGCGCCCTGCGCCATGAGCCCGAGCACACCCGTCTGGCGGCCTCCCGCGCCCAACTGCTGCTGCTCACCGGGCAGACCGACGCGGCCTGGGAGGCGATTCAGCGCCTCCTGCGCCAGCAGCGGGACAACCCCCAGCTGCGCTACTATTTCGCCCTTTTGCTGCTGGAAAACGACCAGCTCGAGCAAAGCCGCCAACTGCTGCAGCAGCTGCTGGCACAGCAGCCCGACGACACGGCCCCCCACTTTTATCTCGGGGTGATTGCACAGCAGCGGGGGCAGCGGGAGCTGGCTCTGCAGCACTACCTTCAAGTCGATCAGGGCCCCAATCTGGTTCAATCCTACGCCCGCGCCCTGAGCCTGTTTGAAGGTGCCGACGATCGGCCCCGAGTGGATGCGCTGATCGAGTCGGGGATGAAAAACCACCCGGAGCTGCGCGAACGGCTGCTCACCCTGCAGGTGGAATGGCTCGACCGCATCGGCCAGCGCAGTGAGGCGGTGGCCATTTTGAACCGGGCGCTGGAGCGCACCCCCGACAGCGTCGACCTGCTCTACACCCGCTCCATGCTGACCGATCCCTCGCAGTCACAACGGATAATCAGTGACCTGCGCCGGGCGCTGGTGCTGGAGCCGGACAACCCGACGCTGCTCAACGCGCTCGGCTACACGCTGACACTCTATACGAACGACCTGGAAGAGGCCCACGCCCTGATCAGCCGCGCCCTGGCGCAGCAACCGGAAGACCCCGCCATTCTGGACTCCATGGGCTGGGTGCTGCACCGGCTGGGGCGCGATGCGCAGGCGCTTCGCTTCCTGCAGCAGGCCCACGCCCGCTACCCCGATCCTGAAGTGACCGCCCATCTGGTGCAGGTGTTGTGGGCGTTGGATCAACGGCAGCAGGCGATCGAACTGCTGCGCCAGGCCCTGACAGAACAGCCGGACAACACGCTGCTGCGGGAGGCCGCCGACGCCATCGGGATCACCCCGTGAGGGCAGCGCTGCCGCTGCTGCTGGTACTGCTGCTCGCTGGCTGCAGCCAGCTGCAACCCACCGAGCCACTCACGCCGAGCGAGCCGAGCCTGCTGTTGCAGCTGGAACGGTGGTCGCTGGAGGGCCGCATCGGCATCCGCCACGCCGGCGAGAGCAACAGCGCCAGCCTGAGCTGGCAGCAGCGCCCCACCGGCTACCGGATCGCTCTAACCGGTCCGCTCGGCCAGGGCGGCCTGCAAATCGAGGGCAACACCAACGCCGTCACCCTGCAGCAGGCCGGCTCCGATGAGGTACATCGGGCCGCCACCCCCGAGGCGCTGATGCAGCGACTGCTGGGCTGGTCGCTACCGCTCTCCCAGGCGCGCTACTGGGTGCGCGGACTGCCGGACCCGGCGCTGGAATGGCAGCCATTGGCGTTTGGAGAGGGGTTCAGCCAGCAGGGCTGGCAGATCGAGTACCCCCGCTACACCCGGGCCGGCCCCCTGGTGTTGCCGGAGAAGATACGACTGACCCGCCCGGACCTGCGCATCACCGTGGTCGTCAGCCACTGGGAAACCACGCCCCCCCGTTGAAAGCGAGCGAAAATGGCAACGATATTGCCACAGGGGTTGATTTTGCACGCCGCTTTGTTGAGAATATGCGCCTTCTTGGAGCGTGGTCCACACCACAGGAGACGACAGGGGTATCGCCAAGCGGTAAGGCACTGGATTCTGATTCCAGTATGCGGAGGTTCGAATCCTCCTACCCCTGCCAAACGCCATGACAGACTTCCTCTCAACACCCTCAACCTCCGCCGCAATCGAGAAGGTAATCGCCGTGTCAAAAATGATGGTTTTCACCGGCAATGCAAACCCGGAGCTGGCTCGGAAAGTTGTCGAGCGCCTCGACATCCCCATGGGCAAGGCCCACGTCGGCCGCTTCAGCGACGGCGAAGTGAGCGTCGAGATTCAGGAAAACGTCCGTGGCAAGGATGTGTTCATCATCCAGTCCACCTGTGCCCCCACCAATGACAACCTGATGGAGCTGATCGTGTTCGCCGACGCCATGCGCCGCGCCTCGGCCACCCGCATCACGGCGGTGATCCCCTACTTCGGCTACGCCCGTCAGGATCGTCGCCCCCGCTCGGCGCGGGTGCCGATCAGCGCCAAGGTGGTGGCCAGCATGATCGCCAACGTGGGTATCGACCGCGTGCTCACCGTCGATCTGCACGCCGATCAGATCCAGGGCTTTTTCGACATACCGGTGGACAACGTCTACGGCTCCCCGGTACTGCTGGATGACATCATCGATCAGCAGTATGAAGATATCATCGTGGTCTCGCCGGATGTGGGCGGTGTGGTGCGCGCCCGCGCCGTGGCCAAGCAGCTCGACTGCGATCTGGCGATCATCGACAAACGCCGTGAGCGCGCCAATGAATCCCAGGTGATGAACATCATCGGCGATGTGAGCGGCCGCACCTGCATCCTGGTGGATGACATGTGTGACACCGCCGGCACCCTGTGCAAGGCCGCCAAGGCATTGAAAGAGAAAGGCGCGTCCCATGTGGCCGCCTATGTGACCCACCCGGTTCTGTCCGGTCCGGCGATCAACAACATCATCGGCTCGGAGCTGGATGAATTGGCCGTCACCGACACGATTCCACTCTCGGAACAGGCCCGTAAATGCGACAAGATCCGCCAGCTGTCGCTCTCCCCCCTGCTGGCGGAGGCGGTGCGCCGGGTCTGCAATGAAGAATCCATCAGCGCCATGTTCCGCTAACCGGAACCGGCGCTGAACCACGGGCACGCCCCGTGACTCGAAGGCCCACCACGGGCCACCCACATGCTGCATACTTCTGGTCGCGGGGGATGCAGCTTTACTCTAAAGGTAGATAAAACATGGCTAAATTCACTGTAAACGCTGTTGCCCGAGACGATCAGGGGAAAGGTGCGAGCCGCCGCCTGCGTCACGAAGGTTTGGTACCGGGCATCATCTACGGCTCCATCGAGCCCAAGGCGATCTCCGTGATCGGTCGGGATCTGTACCGCATGTTGCTGGAGGACGGTTTCTACTCCTCCATCCTCAACCTCAATCTGGATGGGCAGGATCAGCCGGTCATCATCAAGGATCTGCAGCGTCACCCCTCCAAACCGTTCGTTCTGCATGTCGACTTCCTGCGCATCGCCGACGACCAGAAAATCAAACTGCAGGTTCCACTGGCATTCGTGAACTTCGAAAAATCAGCCGCCGCCAAGGCAGCCGCCAAGTTCGCCCAGGAGGTCGCCACCGTGGAGATCACCTGCCTGCCCAAGGATCTGCCGGAGTTTCTGGAGGTGGAGCTGAGCAATATCGAAGTGGGCCAAACCGCCCACCTGTCCGATATCGCCCTGCCGGAGGGGGTCGAGATCGTTGCCCTGCGCCGCGGCGAAGACCATGACCAGAGCGTGGGCTACTGCTACTCTCCGCGTGGTGCCCGCGCCGCCAACTAAGCTCTGATCAACAGGCAACGGCATGAATGACCGGATTCAACTGATCGTCGGTCTCGGCAACCCCGGGACGGAATACAGCCAGACCCGTCACAATGCCGGCGCCATGCTGGTGGAGCAGCTCGCTGCCCGCCAGCACACCGCCTTGCCGCCGGAGAAGAAGTTCTTCGGCCTCCACGGCAAGGTGCTGATCGACCATCAGCCGGTTCATCTGCTGATCCCCACCACCTATATGAATCGCAGCGGGCAGTCCGTGGCCGCACTGGCCAACTTCTACCGCATCCCCACCAGCGACCTGCTGATCGTGCATGACGAGCTGGATCTCCCACCCGGCACCGCGCGCCTCAAACAGGGTGGTGGCCACGGCGGCCACAACGGCCTGCGCGACATCATCAGCCGGTTGGGGAATGAGCGCAATTTCTATCGCCTGCGCATCGGCATCGGCCACCCGGGCAGCGCCGCGCTCGTCACCCACTACGTTCTCGGCAAAGCCCCTGAAGAGGAGCGCACGCGGACGCAGGCGGCCATCGAGGAAGCGCTGCGGGTGCTGCCGCTGGCGGTCCGGGGTGACTGGGCAGGGGCGATGAATCGGCTCCACAGCTTCAACGGCTAACCTCAACACAGGATCCAAGCATGGGTTTCAAATGCGGTATCGTCGGCCTTCCCAACGTCGGCAAATCCACCCTCTTCAACGCCCTCACCAAGGCCGGCATCGACGCCGAAAACTTCCCCTTCTGCACCATCGAGCCCAATGCCGGCGTCGTGCCGATGCCGGACCCCCGGCTGCACGCGCTGGCCGAAATCGTCCAGCCGGAGCGGGTTGTCCCAACCACTATGGAGTTTGTGGATATTGCCGGTCTGGTGGCGGGGGCCTCCAAGGGTGAAGGTTTGGGCAACAAATTCCTGGCCAACATCCGGGAAACCGATGCCATCGCCCACGTGGTACGCTGTTTCGAAGATGACAACGTCATTCACGTCGCCAACCGCATCCACCCACTGGACGATATCGAAACCATCAACCTGGAGCTGGCGCTGGCGGATCTGGATTCCTGCGAAAAACAACTGCAGCGCGTCCAGCGCAACGCCAAGGGGGGCGACAAGGAAGCCATCCGCGCCAAGGCCTTGCTGGAAAAGATAATCCCCCATCTGGCTGAAGGGCTGCCCGCCCGCGCCCTGGAGTTGAGCGACGATGAGCGCAGACTGGCCCGCAGCTTTCACCTGCTGACCACCAAGCCGACCATGTATATCGCCAACGTGGCGGAGGATGGCTTCGAGAACAACCCCTACCTGGACCAGGTGAAAGAGCTGGCCGCCTCAGAGGGGGCCGAAGTGGTTGCCATCTGCAACAAACTCGAGTCCGAGATCGCCGAACTGGAAGAGGAGGAAAAACTCGAATTCCTGCAGGAGATGGGGATGGAGGAACCGGGTCTCGATCGCGTCATCCGCGCCGGCTATCGCCTGCTGGGGCTGCAGACCTACTTCACCGCCGGCGTGAAGGAGGTGCGCGCCTGGACCATCAAAATCGGCAGCACCGCTCCCCAGGCCGCGGGCGTGATCCATAGCGATTTCGAAAAGGGGTTCATCCGCGCCGAGGTGATCAGCTACGACGACTTCATCGCCTACCGGGGCGAGCAGGGCGCGAAGGATGCCGGCCGCTGGCGCCTGGAGGGCAAGGAGTACATCGTCCAGGACGGAGACGTGATCCACTTTCGTTTCAACGTCTGACCTGCCGGCGCCCCGCCTCAGCCAGCGGCGTTTCGTGGCTGGCGCTCGCCTCACCACCGCCGATCGGTGCGCTCGGCAGGGTGCCGAGCTGATCTTGCCATCCCCGGTAGCCTGCAGATTGTGTGCGCCGCTGATCGGCGAGGTTGATGACACGGCCGGTCGCCTCCGCATTGTAATCGTACTGGCTCATGCGGGTTGTCCTCCGTCAGCGGCTGCGCCGCCGTGGTTGA
>JAXHUI010000003.1:0-79643 GCA_034189745.1 Pseudomonadota bacterium | reverse complement strand
TGCTGGGGCCTCCCCCCCCCTCCCCGCGCGGGGGGGGGGGGGCCGCCCCCCCGCGCCCCCCCCACGGCTCAGGAAACCTTTTCCCGCCACTGCAGATCACCGATCTGTACGTTCAACCAGTCAAATCCGATCCGGCGGGCAACCGCCGCCGCCCCATCCAGACTTTTGAACTCCCGTTCTCCTTTTGATCGCTGCAGGTTGAGTGTCACCACCTCTTGATCGCGGGTGATGAACTTCAAGGTCCAACCGCGCGACATCGAAACCGGAATCGCCTGACAGGAAGTAAACACCCCCGCCTTGAAGAGCAATTTGATCTCCTTTTCCTGCACTGCCTTTATCCTGTTTTGATTCATCAATTAGCTATTTTTGAAAAGTATAAAGCAACTATCGAGTGATAGCAACGGAACGGGGCGGGATTGTATTTAATAACATATTGAAAAAGAAGGATTTTATTGGCTTTTTGCCGGGTTTTGCCGGCGCGGGAGGATTCTATTAACACATTGATTTATAATGGTTATTTATTGAAGTTTACTTAGACTGACTCGTTATTTTTTCTGCCTTTGATATATCATTAACAAAATTTGAATGTTCATAATGGTAAATTGATCTGTAAGGCCAGAACATGGCCGGTGGCCGCCCAGGAGGGAGCGGTGGCCGCGATGCTGTCTGAGTGGCTTGCAACGAAGGCGGGGCTGGAAGGGGCGGGGCAGAGAGGCAGCCTGAACGGCTGCCGGGTGGGGTTCAGTCGGGACGTTTCGCTTCCAGCCTCGCCTGCAGGGCCTGCTCGATAACCTCGAGCTGTTTGCGCATCTGCTCCACGGCGCGGTTGTCCTCGTTGGAGGGCGAGTAACGGAGCATGTCGAGCATCTCGACCAGGAAGCTTTCTTCATTCATCTTGCTGATCTGCTCCGGTGTCCAGTCCTTGCGTCGGTACATGGTGGTGATCTCCTGCTTGGTTGGGTTTGTATCGGTTGTGAGTATTTATCAAGTCGAGCCAGCGGGACTATACTCGGAACGTCGAGAGCGGGGCTCTCGTTGAGCTGCGTCAATATCTGCTCCTGGCTTAAAGAGTAGTCTGGCTTCATTCAGGATAACGAGCATAGAGGTGATTGTGATGCTAGGGATCGATCCATACAGCTTTGAAGTGTTGGTGCCGAGCGTGCTGGGCATCGCCGCCATGGCCGCCGTCATGGTGTGGGCCTTCCTCAAGGTTCGCAAACTGATGAACGAGGATGGCAAGAAAAAGAAATAGTCTTTCTGGTCGTCGGCAAAGGATACGAACAGACCGGCCTGCATTGGCCGGTCTGTTTTTTTGTGCCGTATCAGCCGTTGTGGTAGATCCATTCCAGCAACTCCCGTTCAAATCGTGTGACTGGGCTCGGGCCAGGGCGGGGCTCGTCCGGCAGGTGGATGCCGCTCAGCAGCAGCACGAACAGGTAGCGCTCCCCCGAGGCGGCGTCGATATAGCCGGCCAGGTTGCGGCTGCCGTTGACGCTGCCGGTTTTGGCTTTGATCGCCCCTTGCAACGGGGGGTTCCGTGTACTGGCCCGGTATGTGAGGGTGCCGCTGCGGCCGGAGATCGGCAGCGCCTGGTAGCTGTGTAGCTGCGGGTGCGCCGCCAGCCAGCGCAGCAACTGGGCCAGCTGACGGGCCTGAACCAGATCGTCCCGCGATAGCCCCGAGCCATCACTGAGTGCGGCCAGGTGCAGGTCGACACCGGTATGTTCTCCAATGATCCTTTTCATGGCGCGCACCCCGCCGGCAAAGCTGCCGGGCTCGCCGCTGTGAACCGCCAGGGTTTTGAGCAGCAGATCGGCGATCAGGTTGTCGGAGCGCTGCAGGGTCTGCTGCAGCAGTTCCGCCAGCGGTGCCGAGGTGACCTGCGCCAGCGGTTGCCAGTCATCTCCGACCACCCCGGGAACGATGGTGCCCTTCAGGACGATCCCTTGTCGGCTCAGCTCCTGCCGGATGCGTGCCTTGCCATGGGCGATGGGATCGTTGATGGCAAAGTTGAGCGGCAGCGGATCACGTTGATCACTGATGCAGCCGCTGAGCTGATAACGGTTGCCGGGACCGAGACGCGCCTCCAGCTCGCACAGACGTTGCTCGATCTGCGGCTCGGGCAGCACCACCACGTTGGCCGTTACCTCGATCGGCTGGTGGGGGGGGACGTAAAAGCGGGCGGGTTGGCCCGGGCCGCGGCTGTTCAGGCTGGCCTGAATGCAGTTGCCCTCCAGGGTCAATGCCGCCACCGGGGCGCTGTAGCAAACACTGAGGTTGTTCCAGGGCCAGCCGTGGGCGCGGTCGTAGCCGCTGAAGCGGCTGGTATCGAGCAGAATGTTCCCCTCTATCTCACGCACGCCGCGCTGGCGCAGCGCTGTCAGCAGCTCGCCCAGCTGGGCCACGCCGAGGTCGGGGGCGCCGGTGAACTCAAACAGCAGATCACCCTGCCAGCGTCCGCCCCGCTGCCGGCCCCGTTGCCAGAGGCGGGTGTGGAAGCGGTACTCCGGCCCCAGGGCGAGCTCGGCGGCGGTGGCGGTAAACAGTTTCAGTGTACTGGCCGGGGGCAGCAGGATATCGCTGCGGTAATCGATCTGCAGGGCACCGGAGGCGCTCAGCGGCGCCACCACAAGGGCCAGCTGGCTCCCTTCCGGTGCCAGATCGAGGAGTTTTTTCCATTCCTGAGCCTGGACAACCGGTGCCAGTAACAGCAGGATAAAGAGTCGTAACAGCATGGTGGATCTGCCCTTCGTGTCGAGCCGGCTTTTTGTGTCGAGCTGGTGTTGGTGTCGAGCGGGAGAGTTGAACGAGAGTTGAACCGAACCGCAACCGCATTGTGCCAGATCACCCCCGAACAGATACAGCACGGACGGAGTCGAGATGAACCCGGAGATCGCCCCCAACCCCCTGATCCCTGAGCTGCTGGCCCTGGTGCGGGCCCATCCGGAGGGGATCAGTGAATTCAACCTGATGCAGGCGCTGGGGTCCCACCCCGCCTTTGCCGAACTGGCGCAGGAGTATCAACTGCGGCTGTTTCAGAAGCATTTTATGATCATGCACGGCCTGTATACCCTGCAGATCCGCCTCTGGCAGGAGGAGCGACTGCGGCTCGAAATCTCCCCCCTTTGTGTGCGCTGTCACGCCGAAACCGCGGCCGGCGCCCGCCAGCAGCAGACAGCGCTTCCCGGCGCCGGCGACCCGCTGCGGGAGTATTATCTCGACTGGACGCAACTGCAACACACCACCGCCCACGATGTGCAGCGTCTGCTGGCCGGTTTCGTGGCGCAGTATGAGCATCCCGGCGCCCGGCAGGAGGCGCTGCGGACGCTGGAACTGGAAGCGGGCGCCAGCCAAGAGACGATCCGCCGTCGCTACCGGCAGCTGGCCGCGCAGCTCCACCCCGACAAGGGGGGAGACAGTGAGGCGTTCATCGAGGTGCGCCGCGCCTACGAACTGCTCCGCTGTGGCGGTTGAGCGTGTAAAGATCTGTAAAAGCCACTGTCGTTGCGGGAACAATCCTCTAAGATGAGCCTCCCAAGGGGCGGGCAGGCGTAGCGCATCTGGCTCGCTGCCGACGTGTACCGGTACGATACAGGGAACCGACGTGCGAATCCGACTCATTTTGCCCCTGCTGCTGGTGCTCACTGGTTGTGCCAGTCCGCCACGATTGACGCCACCGCAGCCCGAACTGCCTGCCCACTGGGCCAGCGCCGAGGGCGAGGCCGCCGGCCCGGCTGCCAGTGAGATAGATGACTGGTTGGTACAACTGAAAGACCCGCGCCTGCAGGCGCTGGCAAGCGAGGCGTTGGCGGCCAATCCCGGACTGCAAGCGGCCCGTTATAATGTCAGCCGTAGCCGCGAGGCGGTGAAGATCAGCCGCGCGGACCGTTTCCCCGCTCTGACTCTGGATCTGGCCAGCGTCCGCCGAGAGGACAGTGACCGAGTGGATTCGCTCGATTTCAACACCAGCTGGGAGCTGGACCTGTGGGGCCGGCTCAGTGCGCGCCAGCGGCAGGCCCAGCTGACCCTGGCCGCGGCTGAAGCGGGGCTGAGACAGCAGGAGCAGTCGCTGGTGGTTGAGCTGTGCAACCAGTGGTTTGCCCTGCAGGAGGCGCAGCTGCTGCTCGATCTCTATCGTCTGCGCCGCGACAATCTGGCGCAGAATCTGGATGTGATCGAATCCGGCTATCGCCAGGGGCTGAACGAGGCGCTCGACCTCTATCTGGCGCGCAACAACCTGCATGCCGAAAGCGCTCGGGTCGAACAGCAAGCCCAGCAACTGGCGGAAATTCGCCGCCGCCTTGAGGTGCTGCTCAAACGCTACCCCGCCGCGCAGCTGACCGCCGAGGCCGCCCTGCCCTGGCTGGATGCCGAGGTGCCGGCGGGGTTGCCCTCCGACCTGCTGACCCGGCGGCCCGATCTGCAGCAGCGCTGGCTGGAGCTGCTCTCCGCCGATGCCGCCCTGGCGGCGGCATACCGCGATCGCTTTCCCCGCCTCAGCCTGACCAGTACCGGCCTGGGTGGCAGCAGCGATGCTCTGAGCGATCTGCTCTCTCTGGGGAATCTGAGCTGGAGTATCGGCGCTCGGCTGTCACAAACACTGTTTGACGCCGGCCGCCGGGAGGCGCTGCAAAATCAGGCGCTGGCGCAAAGACAGGAGCTAGAACAGCGCTGGCTGGAGGCGGTGTACGGCGCCCTGGAAGAGGTGGAAAACGCGCTCTCGGCGCGGCAGCGTCTGCGCGAGCGCCATGCCCAGTACCTGCAAGCCCAGCGCAACGCGATCCACGCCGAAACCCTTGCGTTTGAGCAGTACCAAAAGGGGTTGACCCCCTATACCACCGTTCTGGAGGCTCAGCGCCGATCCTTCGATGCCCAGACCAGCGTTTTGGGGCTGCGCCGGCAGCTGCTGCAGAACCGGGTTGAACTCTACCGGGCGCTGGGCGGCACGTTTCAAACCGACCCGCTGATCACGGCCGCTGAGCAGGAGCCTGCCGCACCATGAGCAAACGTTTTCTTCCCCTGATCGTGATCCTTGCCATGGCCGCGTTGGGCTGGTGGATCTACAGCAACCCGCCTCAGGCGCAACGGGGCCGGCCGCCGCAACCGGCCGGTATCAGTGTGGACACCCAAACCATCGTCGCCGCCCCCTACCGGGTGATGATCGAAAGCTACGGTCGTATCCGGCCGCGCACCCAGAGCACCCTGCTGCCGCAGGTCAGTGGGGAGATTGTCTGGCTGGCGGCTGATTTTCGTGCCGGCGGTTTTTTCGAGAAAGGGGAGGAGCTGATTCGACTCGATAGCCGTGACTACGCTGCCGAAGTGGCCCGAGCTGAAGCCAGTGTGATGAGTGCCCGTCAGCAACTGGCCGAAGAGCAGGCGCGGGCCGATCAGGCGGCGGCGGACTGGCAGCGGCTGGGCCACGCCGGGCAGGCGCCGCCACTGGTGTTGCGCCAGCCGCAGCTGGCCAGCGCCCGGGCCACCCTGGCCTCGGCCGAGGCGGCGCTGGCGCAGGCCCGGCTCGATCTGGAGCGAACCCATATCCGGGCGCCCTACGCCGGTCGTATTCTGGAAAAGCATGTCGATCTGGGGCAGGTGGTCTCCAGTAACACCGTCCTTGCCGAGCTCTACGCCGTGGACTACCTCGAAGTGCGCCTGCCGTTGCAACGTCGTGACCTTGGCTTCGTCAACCTGCCCGAGGAGTACCGTTTCGACCAGAGCGGAGGTACGCAGCCGCGGGTTGAGCTGATCTCTGATCTGATTCGGCGTGAAGTCTGGGAGGGGCGCATCGTGCAGACCGAAGGCGCGATCGACAGCAGCAGCCGGCAACTGCATGTGCTGGCACAGCTGGACGACCCCTATGGCGCCAAGGCGGTGGACCGGGTGCCGCTGAAGGTGGGCCAGTATGTCACCGCCCGCATCGAGGGGCGGGAGATAGCGGATGCGATCGTGATCCCCAACCGCGCCATCTATCAGGCCAGCTATGTCTACCGGGTCGAGCAGGGGGTGCTGCAGCGCCAGCCGATCCGCATCGACTGGCAGAGTGAGAGCGAAGCGCTGATCGGTGAAGGGCTGAAGCCCGGGGATGAGCTGGTGCTGACCTCCCTCGGTCAGGTGGTCTCAGGTACCCCGGTCGAGGTGCGCAGCCCCACCGATGCCCCCCCGGTGCCGGAAGAGCAGCCGGCGCAACCGGCGGGTGGACAGCGATGATCGCCTGGTTCGCGCGCAACCATGTGGCCGCCAATCTGCTGATGGTGACCATCCTCTTCACCGGCCTGCTCTCGCTCAAATACAAGATCCCGCTGGAGGTCTTTCCCAGTTTCGAAGCCGATATGATCAGCGTGAGCGTCACCCTGCGGGGGGCGACGCCGGAGGATGCCGAGCTGAGTCTGGCGACGCGGGTCGAGGAGGCGGTCAGCGATCTGGAGGGGGTCAAACAGATCAGCAGCCTCTCGGTGGAGGGGGGCGCGACCATCACCATCGAGGTGGATAGCGGCTACGATCCCCGGGAGCTGCTGGCGGATGTGAAATCGCGGGTGGATGAGATCAACACCTTCCCCAGCGAGGCCGAGCGACCGGTGATTTCGCTGGCCACCCACAAGCACGATGTGATTACGGTGGCGGTGGCCGGGGAGCTGAGTGAGCAGGAGTTGCGCGGCTACGCCGAGCGGGTGCGGGATGATCTGCTGCAACTGCCGGGGGTCACCCAGGTGGAGCTGGACGGAGTGCGCAACTACGAGATCGCCATCGAGCTCTCTCAGGATCAGTTACGCCGCTACGATCTGACGCTGGCAGAGGTGGCCGAACGGGTCGGCAGCAGCTCGCTCGATCTCTCCGCCGGCAACATCCGTACCGATGGCGGCGATATCCTGATCCGATCCAAGGGGCAGGCCTACTACCGGGACCAGTTTGAACCGCTGGTGATCAAAACCAACCCCGATGGCACGCTGCTGCGACTGAAGGAGATTGCCCGGGTGGATGATGGTTTTGAGGAGTCGGCCCTGCGCACCCGCTTCAACGGCAAACCGGCCGCCATGCTGGATGTGTATCGGGTGGGGGAGCAAAGCGCCATCGAGGTGGCCGACAAGGTCAAGGGCTACGTTCAGGCGCAACAGGCAACGCTGCCGCGGGGGTTGGAGCTGAGTTACTGGGGCGATGATTCGCTGGTGGTGAAAAGCCGCATCAAGACGCTGACCACCAACGCCTTGCAGGGGGGCATTCTGGTGTTGCTGCTGCTGACGCTGTTTTTGCGCCCCGCCATCGCGTTCTGGGTGTTCATCGGCATACCGGTGAGCTTCATGGGAGCTTTTCTGGTTATGCCGCTGTTTGGCGTCACCCTGAATGTGCTGTCGCTGTTCGGCTTTATTCTGGTGCTGGGGATCGTGGTGGATGACGCCATCGTCACCGGTGAAAACATCTACAGCCATCTGCGCAAGGCCGAGTCCGGCCTGCAGGCGTCGATCCGCGGCACCCAGGAGGTGGCGCTGCCGGTCACCTTCGGTGTGCTCACCACGGTGGCGGCCTTTCTGCCGATCGGTTTTATCGAAGGTGCCCGGGGGGCGCTGTTTGCGCAGATCCCAGTGGTGGTCATCCCGGTGCTGTTGTTCTCGCTGATAGAGTCCAAATTCGTGCTGCCGGCCCATTTGAAACATCTAAAGCTGCGTCAAGACGAGGTCGAGCAGCAGGGGCGGCTCTCGCGTCTGCAGCGTGGTTTTGCCGATGGATTCGAGCGCCTGATCCTCCGCTATTACCGACCGCTGCTGATTTTCAGCCTGCGCCATCGGCTGACGACGCTGGCACTGTTCAGTGGGGTGTTCATTCTGATTCTGGCTTTCATTCTGTCGGGCTGGACCCGGTTTGTGTTCTTTCCGCGGGTTGAAATGGATCGGGTGCGGGCCGCGCTGACGATGCCCAGCGGCACCCCTTTCGAGGTGACCGACCGCCATATTGTGCGCATGGTCGAGATCGCCCGGGCGCTGCAGGAGACCTACCGCGACCCGGTCAGCGGTGACAGTGTGATCAAAAATATCTATTCCACCACCGGAGCGGACGGCAGTGCGGAAATCGGCCAGATCCGCTTTGAGCTGCAGCCGGCTGAGGAACGCGAGTTGGAGGTGAGCGCCATGGCCCTTATCAACGAATGGCGCGAACGGATCGGGCCGATTCCCGGGGCCGAGTCGCTGACCTTCAGGGCCGAGATGGGGCGAGCCAGCGATCCGGTCAGTATCGAGTTGCGCTCAGGGAAGGTGGAAGACCTGCACGCGCTGGCCGAACGGGTCAAGGCGCGTCTGGAGACTTACCCCACCCTGTTCGATATCGCCGACAATCTGTCCGACGGTAAGGAGGAGTTGCAGCTGGAGCTGACCACCCAGGCCCACCTGCTGGGGCTGACCCGCAGTGACGTGATCCGTCAGGTACGCCACAACTTCTTCGGCATCGAGGTCCAGCGGGTCCAGCGTGGGCGTGATGATGTGCGGGTGATGGTGCGTCTGCCGTTGCAGGAGCGGCAGGCGATCGCCGGTCTCAAGGATATCCTCATTACCACACCGGGAGGTGGTCAGGTACCGTTGGATGAAGTGGCCCGGCTGGTGCCGGGCAAAAGCCCCTCGACTATCCACCGTGTCGACCAGCGCCGCACCGCCACTGTGGTAGCCGATATGGACAAGAGCAACACCAATGCCACCGTGCTGAACCGCGATCTCAGCGTATTCCTCACCGAGCTGGTGCGGCAGTATCCCGGTGCGACGTTCAGCCTTGAAGGTGAAGCCGAGGAGCAGCGGGAGTCCTTTTCCTCGCTGGCACTGGGGCTGGTGTTCGTGCTGTTCGTGATCTACAGCCTGCTGGCGATCCCGTTCCGCTCCTACCTGCAGCCGCTGATCGTCATGTCGGTGATCCCGTTCGGTGCCATCGGCGCGATCTTCGGCCACTGGATCATGGGGATGGACCTGACCATCATGAGCCTGCTGGGGTTGATGGCGCTGATTGGCGTGGTGGTAAATGACAGCCTGGTACTGGTGGATTTCACCAACCAGCGGCGCAGTGAGCTGCAGGAGGAGGGGGAGCATTCACACTTTGAAGCGACGCGACAGGCGGTGCTGATGGCCGGCGTCGCCCGCTTCAGGCCGGTGATGCTGACCTCGCTCACCACCTTCATCGGCCTGATGCCACTGTTGTTCGAGAAAGCGGTACAGGCTCAGTTCCTGATCCCGATGGCGGTCTCGCTGGGTTTTGGCATCATCTTTGCCACCTTGGTCACCCTGATCCTGGTGCCGGTCAATTTCATGCTGCTGGAGGACCTGCGTCGACTCGGCCGTCGCCTGGTGAAGTGACCCGGGTTGGTCGATGCCAACAGGTTCGCCGTGGGGGCGCTCGAGTCGGAGGGGATAGCCGCTGCGGGTTACTTGCGTGACCTGTTGCCAGCGTTCAAACTGATGCCGACTCGATGAACAAGGATTACCGTCGTGAGAGTGAAACTGCCCTCCGTTGTGCTTGCCACGCTACTGCTGCTGCCCACGTTCGCTCACGCCGAGGAGCGGGCCCTGTTTCTACAAAAAGTGTATCTGTCGTTCTGCCTCAAGCGCTTCGATGATTACGCCGCCCTGAGGGGCGAAATGATCGAGCGGGGCCTGCCCAGGCTGGCCGCGGAGCAGGCAGCACCCTTTTTGCAGGGGCAAGAAGGTGATGCCTGGCCGGTGCCCTATGCGGGCCAGTTCGGCCAGTTCGTGCTGACGCTCCCGGCGGGTGACAACCTCTGTGCGGTGATGGCGCGCCGAGCCGACCCGGAGAGCACCGAGCGCTGGTTTGTCACCCTGGCGGAAACGGCACCGGCGCCGCTAAAAGCGCGGCAGGTACTGGATGAGACCCGCCAGAGTCCACTCAATGGGGAGGTGCGCACCCGAGCCTGGCGCTGGGCGGCGCCAGCGGCACCGCAGCAGCTGCAGCTGACATTGACCACGGCCCAAAACCCCGACGCCGCGATCCAGGCCATGGTCTCGCTGGCGCTCATTCCCGCTGAACCGTTGGAGCGTTGAGTGTTACGGATATCCAACGCCGTCAGCATCGCCGACGGTGAAATTGAACTCAAGGCGATTCGATCCCAGGGAGCCGGTGGTCAGAATGTCAATAAGGTCGCCAGCGCGATCCATCTCCGCTTTGATATCCGCGCTTCCTCCCTGCCGGCGTTCTACAAGGAACGGTTGCTGGCCTCCAGTGACAGCCGCATCACCCAGGAGGGCGTCGTCGTGATCAAGGCCCAGCAGTGTCGAACGCAGGAACAGAATCGTGCAGAGGCGCTCGCGCGGCTGGCCGAGCTGGTGCGCCGCGCGGTGCGGGTGGAGAAAGCACGCCGCCCAACACGGCCGACGCGCAGTTCCCAGCGTAAGCGGATCGAAAAGAAAAAGCGGCGCGGCAGTATCAAGTCGATGCGGGGCCGGGTGGAACCCTGAGCCCTTGATCCCGCGGCGAAAAGGGGTTTACTGCCAGCCGCGCAACATCTGCTGGTGCATCTGCTGCAGCTGCTGACGCTGCTCCTCAGTGAGCAGCTTGTTCATCGCCTCATGGGCCTCGAGGCGTGCCTCGAACAGCTTGCGCTGCCGCTGCTGCATCTGCTCATATGCCTGCAGCAGTTGTTTGCCCTTTGGCTGACCCTCCTGATACAGCCGCATCATCTCCTGTCGATCGGCCTGCATCTCCCCCATGATGGTCTGCTGTTGCCGCCAGAGCTGCTCGCGGATCTTGTTCATCTGCTCCCGTTGCTCTTCATTCAGCTCGATACCATACCCGGCCCCTCCCTGAACGCCTCCCAGCATGGGACAGGGCATCATCCCCATGCCACCCATCATTCCCATACCGTAGCCCATCATCGGGCCATAGCCACCCATCATCGGGCCGAAGCCTCCCCCCATCATGGGGCCGTAGCCTCCCCCCATCATGGGGCCGAAGCCTCCCCCCATCATCGGGCCATAGCCTCCCCCCATCATCGGGCCGTAGCCTCCCCCCATCATGGCGGGCCCGTGCCCGGCCATGTGGCGGCCTGCGTCCATCTCCGGGTACTCCTGGGCGGCAACCGTTGCACTCAAACCAAGCCCCAGGGCGGCGGCCAGCAACAAACGGGATGTTTTGAATCTGCTCATGGATCTCTCCTCGATTTCTGTTCATGCGATAGTGAACGTTAGGCCACCAAGCATGGCACAGAATGGCGCAGGCGCAAGGAAAACCGTTGCCACCCGCTTGGCTGGCCATCAGGGCACGAGTGGCGCGGATTTCGGCGCAGGCGAGAACCGTGCGGGCGCTGGCCGGCTATCCCGATCAGGCGTTGTGGTGGTGTTGCCGCGAACGGCGCCGTCAACATCGCCGCGCTTTTGTGGGATAATGGCCGGCCTTGCCGGTAGCTTCCCGCCGGCCACCGTATCGACGCCCGGCCCAAGGCGCCCCTTCACCACCGAGCCAGAAGAGCCCACAGGAGTTGCCATGTCCCCCTTTGCCGCGTTGGGCCTCTGCCCTGAGCTGGTCGCCACCTTGAGCGCGCTGGAGCACGTGGAGCCGACCCCCATTCAGGCCCGGGCGATTCCGCTGGTGCTGGCGGGGGATGACCTGATCGCCGAGGCGCAGACCGGCACCGGTAAAACCGCCAGCTTTCTCCTGCCGATGATCCAGCGTTTTAGCGGGCGCCCCGCTACTGAGGCTTACCACCCGATCCGGGGGCTGATCCTCACCCCCACACGGGAGCTGGCCCAGCAGGTGGGGGAGCATGGCCTTGCCTATGGTGAGCGGCTGGGGATGCGGGTGGTCTCGGTGTTTGGCGGTGTGCGCATCGACAACCAGATCCGCAAAATGAAACGGGGCGCCGATATTTTGGTGGCGACCCCGGGGCGGTTGCTGGATCTGCTCGAACAGAAGAAGCTGTCGCTGGCACAGCTGGAGATCCTGGTGCTGGATGAGGCCGACCGCCTGCTGGATCTGGGTTTCATCGGCGAGATTCGGGCGCTGCTGAGCCACCTGCCGGCCCGGCGCCAGAGCCTGCTCTTTTCCGCCACCTTGAATGAGTCCGTGGATCGGCTGGCGGAACAGCTGCTGCAGACGCCAAAACGGGTGGCGATCGCCGCGCGCAACTCGGCCAGCACCCGGGTGAAACAGAGCGCTTACGCGGTGGCCAACGCTGACAAGGCCGATCTGCTCGCCTTTCTGATTCGCGCCGGCCACTGGCGACAGACTCTGGTGTTCACCCGCACCAAAAAGCGTGCCGACCAGCTTTGTGCCCAGCTGCAGGCGGTGGGGATCGGTGCGGTTGCGATCCACGGTGATCGCAGTCAGCGCGAGCGCATGGCGGCGCTGGCCGCGTTCCGCGAAGGGGAGGTGATGGTGCTGGTGGCGACCGATCTGGCCGCCCGGGGGCTGGATATCGAAGCGCTGCCCCGGGTGGTCAATTACGATCTCCCCCAGCAGCCCGAAGCTTATCTGCACCGGATCGGGCGCACGGGCCGCGCCGGCCTGAAAGGGCGGGCGGTGTCACTGGTGGCAGCGGAGGAGAAGCGCTTGCTGGCGGCGATTACAGCCCTGATCGGCACGCCGCTGCCGCTGCGCTCGGTGCCCGTGCTGGAGAACGGCAGGCTGATCGAGGGAGGGGTGCTGACGGAGAAAAAGCGCCCCCAAGGCGGCCACGCCGGCAACCGGACCAGCGGCAAAAAAGAGAGCAGCGGCAAAAAAGAGAGCAGGGCGCAACCTGCGCGGGTCGAACCGATGCCACCCCGCGGCCCGGGCAAGCGCCCCTCGCTGTTCGGTCGTTGAGTAGCGCAACCCGTTGGAGATCAAGCGATGACGCCAGCCGTCGTTCAGGCCCGCAAGGCGGGCATCGAGTTCCGTATAGAAACCTATCCGCATGACCCTTCGAGCCAGTCCTACGGCAGCGAAGCGGCGGAAAAGCTCGGTATCCCCCCGCAGCAGGTGTTCAAGACGCTGGTGGTCACGCTCGATGGCAAGACGCTGGCGGTGGGGGTGGTGCCGGTGGCCAGCCGGCTCGATCTGAAACGGATCGCCCGGGCGGCGGGCGCCAAAAAAGCCGCCATGGCCGACCCGGCGGAAGTGGAGCGCGTGACCGGCTATGTGCTGGGGGGAGTGAGCCCACTGGGGCAGAAAAAGCCGCTCGGCACCTTTATCGATCAAAGCGCCCGGGCGTTTGCCACCGTTTACGTCAGCGCCGGGCGGCGCGGGCTGGAGATCGGCCTTTCGCCGCAGGATCTGGCGCGGTTGACGGCGGGTACGTTTGTGGCCATCGCCGGCTAGGCTGACCAGCTGAGCTGAGGGCCCAAGGCGGTGGGTTACCCGGCGCCGGGGCTGGCGTGGCCTGGTTTGAACTCAAAACGGTAACTTCGGTCAATGTGCCCCACCCGGTGAGTGGATAGTATACTGCTCGCCGCGTGGGTTTTATCCCGGTCACCGCCGCTTCAGGCGGGGCGATAACCGGTAACAAAATAAGAGGAGAGGGTTCATGAGTGGTTACAACACACCGTATGAGGCGCTGGGAGAGGAGGGGATCCGCCAGCTCGCCAACGCGTTTTATGAGTATATGGACAGTGCGCCAGAGGTTGCCGGTATCCGTGCCATGCACGGCGAGGATCTGAACCCGATCAAGGAGCGGCTGGCGGATTTTCTCACCGGCTGGATGGGCGGGCCCCAGCGCTATGCGGAAAAATATGGCTCGGTCTGTTTGACCCGACCGCACAAACCCTACGCTATCGGCCCGGCGGAGCGGGATCAGTGGCTGCTTTGCATGGACAAGGCGCTGGAGCAGATCGGGGCGGATGAGGAGCTGAAGCAGATGCTGAAGGGGCCGATGTTCGCCATCGCCGATACGGTGCGTAATCGGGAGTGAGGCGCGCCACGAGGGTGGCCCATGACGCCAAGTGGCGGATCGCTCCAGCGCCCTCGCCGAGGTTGCCGCCGGCAGCAGGCCGGGCCGGGGCGCCCCGGCCCGGCGGGTCAGAGTGACTCGATCCTGCTGTACTGCTCCTGCAATTTGTCGAACGCCTCCCGGGCGTCGGCGAGCTTTTGCTTTTCCTTGCCGACCACCGCCTCCGGCGCGTTGGCGACGAACTTTTCGTTGCCAAGTTTGCCTGTGACGCGCTCGATCTCGCCCCTGAGGCGCTCCAGCTCCTTCTGCAGGCGGGTCAGCTCGGCCTCCTTGTCGATCAGGCCGGCCATGGGGACCAGCAGCTCCAGCTTGCCCACCAGTTTGGTGACCGCCATGGGCGCTTCCTGCCCCGCCTCCAGCCACTCGATCTCGCTCAGTTTGGCCAGTTTGCTCAGGGTGACGTAGTTTTCCTGCACCCGACGGAACTCCGCATCGCTGCCGTTGCGCAGCAGCAGCGGCAGCGCCTTGCCCGGGCCGATGTTCATCTCGCCCCGGATGTTGCGCAGCGCGACGATCACCTCTTTCAGCCACTCGATCTCCGCCTCGGCCGCGGCATCGATCAGCTCGGCCACCGGTTTGGGGTAGGGCTGCAACATGATGCTCTCGCCCTGCTTGCCGGCCAGCCCCTTGATCTGCTGC
Organism: Pseudomonadota bacterium; assembly: GCA_034189745.1. Taxonomy (GTDB): domain Bacteria; phylum Pseudomonadota; class Gammaproteobacteria; order Pseudomonadales; family Balneatricaceae; genus Marinobacterium. The sequence continues at coordinate 65,098 of JAXHUI010000003.1, read as the reverse complement.
CAGATCTCTTCGGTGATGAACGGCATCAGCGGGTGGGCCAGGCGCAGAATCGCTTCCAGCACCCGCACCAGGGTGCCACGGGTGCCGCGGCGCAGGGCGCTGATCCGCTCCCGCTCCGCGGCGGTTTCCCCCTCGGACGGGTCCCACAGCACCGGTTTGGAGAGCTCCAGATACCAGTCGCAGTACTGGTTCCAGACAAAGTCATACAGGGTGTGGGCGACCAGGTCGAAGCGGTACTCCTCCAGATGGTGGATGATCGCCTCCTCGGTGCGCTGCAGGCTGCTGATGATCCAGCGATCGGCCAGGGTGAGCAGCACCTCCTGGTTCTCCTGGGCGCAGTCCTGCCCGGCGGTGTGGCTCAGCACGTAACGGGCGGCGTTCCAGATCTTGTTGCAGAAGTTGCGGTACCCCTCCAGCCGCTTCATGTCCCAGTTGATGTCGCGCCCGGTGGAGGCCAGCGCCGCCAGGGTGAAGCGCAGGGCGTCGGTGCCGTGGGCGGCGATCCCCTCGGGGAACTGTTTCTCGGTGCGCTTGCGAATCTTCTCGGCCAACTGCGGCTGCATCAGGTTGCCGGTGCGTTTTTCCAGCAGCGCCTCCAGACTGATGCCGTCGATCATGTCCAGCGGATCGAGCACATTGCCCTTGGACTTGGACATCTTGTCGCCATTCTCGTCGCGGATCAGGCCGGTGACATAGACGGTTTTGAACGGCACCTGCGGTGTGCCCTCGTCGTCCTGCATGAAGTGCAGGGTCATCATGATCATCCGCGCCACCCAGAAGAAGATGATATCGAAGCCGGTCACCAGGGTGTCGGTGGGGTGGAAGGTTTTCAGGCGCTCGCTCTCGTCCGGCCAGCCCAGGGTGGCGAAGGTCCAGAGCGCGGAGCTGAACCAGGTGTCGAGCACGTCGTCATCCTGGCGTAGCTCCAGCTCCGGGTCCAGATTGTATTTCTGCCGGGCGGCCTCCTTGTCGTGGGCGACGTAAACGTTGCCGGCGTTGTCATAGAACGCCGGGATGCGGTGGCCCCACCAGAGCTGGCGCGAGATGCACCAGTCCTGAATGTCGCGCATCCAGGCGAAGTACATATTCTCGTACTGTTTGGGCACGAACCGGATGGTGCCGTTCTCCACCGCTTCGATGGCCGGCTTGGCCAGGGTCTTGGCGTCGCAGAACCACTGGTCGGTCAGCATCGGCTCGATCACCACCCCGCTCCGGTCGCCGTAGGGCACGGTCATCTCGTTCTCTTCCACCTTCACCAGCAGGCCGGCCTGTTCCAGATCGGCCACGATCTGCCCGCGGGCGCGAAAGCGCTCCAGCCCCTGGTAGGCCGGCGGCAGGCTGGGGTCGATCGCGGCGTTGTCGCTGCCGTCGCTGTTGAACACCTGGGCCTGCTGGCGGATATGGCCATCCAGGGTCAGCACGTTGATCATCGGCAGGTTGCACCGTTTGCCGACGGCGTAGTCGTTGAAGTCGTGCGCCGGGGTGATCTTGACGCAGCCGGTGCCCTTTTCCATATCGGCATGTTGATCGGCCACGATCGGCAGGCGACGGCCCACCAGCGGCAGCTCGACAAATCGGCCGATCAAACTTCGGTAGCGTTCATCTTCCGGGTTCACCGCCACCCCGGTGTCGCCGAGCAGGGTTTCCGGGCGGGTGGTGCCGACCACGATGTGATCCTCTCCCGTTGCCGTCTTGACCCCATCGGCCAGCGGGTAGCGCAGGTACCACATCTTGCCCTTGACGGCGCGGTTCTCCACCTCCAGATCGGAGATGGCGGTGTGCAGTTTTGGATCCCAGTTGACCAGGCGCTTGCCGCGATAGATCAGTTGGTCGTCATACAGGCGGATGAACACCTCCTGCACCGCGCGGTAGAAGCCGGAGTCCATGGTGAAGCGCTCGCGGCGCCAGTCCACGGAATCGCCCAGGCGGCGCATCTGGCGGGTGATGGTGCCACCGGACGCCTCCTTCCACTCCCAGATCTTCTCGATGAAGCCGTCGCGGCCCAGGTCGTGACGGGTCAGCCCCTGCTCTGCGGCCAGCTTGCGCTCGACCACCATCTGGGTGGCGATGCCGGCGTGGTCGGTGCCCACCTGCCACAGGGTGTTGCGCCCCTGCATGCGGCGGTAGCGGATCAACGTGTCCATGAGGGTGTGCTGAAAGGCGTGGCCCATGTGCAGGCTGCCGGTGACATTGGGCGGCGGAATCATGATGCAGTAGGGATCGCCTTTACCGGAGGGGGCGAAGTAACCCTTCTTTTCCCAGGTCTGGTACCAGGATTGCTCGATCTCATGGGGCTGGTAGGTCTTGTCCATTGGGTGCGTGTCTCTGAATCGTTGGCCGCTCGGGGACGCCGACGGGCCGGTCTGCTCGAGGGTGGGCAGTGGTGGCGGATCGCTCGGCGCTATCGAAACCGGCCATTATACAGCGCCCCTTTCCCCGGTGACAGGGCTCCTCCGGCGGCCCCGGAGACGGGCGCGGCGGGGAGCCGAGCGGCAACCTGCCTTTCGCTCTTGCAGCAGCGGGGGTACAAGGGGAAAATGAACCCTCTCATCTGGGGCGGGCGCTATCAGGGATGCAAAGATCGAACGAAAACGCCACCGCCGTGACGGTGGAGCGGGAGGGGGATCGCCTCTGCCTCGGTGGCAGTTGGACATTGGCCCACTACCGCGCACTGAAACGGCTCCTGGAGCACCAGCCGGTGCCGGCGGGTGAGCTGACGTTGCAGCTGGATGGTGTTCGGGCACTGGATACCGCCGGCGCCACCTTGTTGGCCAACTGGCTGGGAGCCCAGCGGCTGCAACACTGGCTCGTTGCCGATCGAACCCTGGCGCCCGAGCGCCGGGCGCTGCTGGAGACGGTGATAAAGGCTGTCAGCCGGGAGCCTGCCCCGCCCCCGCGGGCGGCCCCGCTGGCGCTGGTGGCGCTGGCCTACCTGGGGGCGCAGGTGGAGTCGCTCTACCGCCACTTTTTGCAGTTGAGCGGCTTCATCGGTCTGGTGCTGCAGACCCTGTTCTCTCTGCTGCTGCGCCCCTGGCGCTGGCGGATGACGGCGCTGGTGAACCAGATCCAGGAGACCGGTTTCAACGCGGTTCCCATCGTGGCACTTTTGACCTTTCTGGTGGGGGCCGTGGTGGCCTTTCTCGGTGCCACGGTGCTGGGGGAATTCGGTGCCGAGATCTACACGGTCAATCTGGTGGCCTACGCCTTTCTGCGCGAGTTTGGCGTGGTGCTGGCCGCGATTTTGCTGGCGGGGCGCACCGCCAGTGCGTTCACCGCCCAGATCGGCTCGATGAAGGCCAACGAGGAGCTGGACGCGCTGCGCACCCTGGGGCTGAATCCGATGGAGCTGCTGGTGATTCCACGGGTGCTGGCGCTGGTGCTCACCTTGCCGTTGCTCACCTTCGTCGCCATCATGGCGGGGCTTGCTGGCGGGGCGCTGGTGGCGCTGCTGTCACTGGATATTCCGCTGGGGCAGTTTTTTCGCATTCTGGCCGATGTGCCGTTGCGACACTACCTGGTCGGGCTGGGCAAGGCGCCGCTGTTTGCCTTCGTGGTGGCGGTGATCGGCTGCATGGAGGGGTTCAACGTCAGCGGCAGCGCCGAGTCGGTGGGCCAGCACACCACCTCGGCGGTGGTGCAGTCGATCTTCATGGTGATACTGCTGGATGCGGTGGCCGCTCTGTTCTTTATGCAGGTGGGGTGGTGATGGCGGCGGATGGGAAGCAAACCGCACTGATCGAGGTGCGCGGCCTGTGCAACCGGTTTGGCAGCAATAGCGTGCATGAGAATCTGGATCTGGCGCTCTATCCCGGTGAGATCCTGGGGGTGGTCGGCGGCTCCGGTAGCGGCAAGTCGGTGCTGCTGCGCTCCATCGTTGGGCTCAACCGGCCCAGCGGCGGTGAGGTGCGGTTGTTTGGCGAGAATCTGCTGGCGCTCTCCGGGCGCAAACGCTCGCAGCTGGAGCAGCGGCTGGGGGTGCTGTTTCAGGGCGGGGCACTGTTCAGCTCCCTGACCGTGCGAGAGAATGTCGCCCTGCCGCTGATGGAGCACGCCGGCCTGGGGCGCGCCGACGCCGAGGCCCTGGCGGAGATGAAACTGGCACTGACCGGGCTGGCGGCCCATGCCGGCGATCTCTATCCGGCTTCGCTCTCGGGGGGGATGGTCAAACGCGCCGCCCTGGCGCGGGCGCTGGCGCTGGACCCGGATGTCCTGTTTCTGGACGAGCCCACCGCGGGGCTCGATCCCATCGGTGCCGCCGACTTTGATCAGTTGCTGTTGACGCTGCGCAACGCGCTGAGGGTTGCGGTGTTCATGGTAACCCACGATCTGGACTCACTCTGGACGGTGTGTGATCGCATCGCGGTGCTGTCGCAAAAACGGGTGCTGGTGGCCGACACCCCGGAGCGGGTGGCACAGCATGAGGATGAGTGGGTACAGGCCTATTTCAATGGCCCGCGGGGCCGTGCCGCCCATACGGCGGCAAGGGAGACCTGAAGATGGAAACACGCGCACACCATGTGCTGATCGGATTTTTTACCCTGGGGATGCTGCTGGCGGCGCTCGCGTTTGGCATCTGGCTGGTAAAGTCCGGACACCAGCAGGAAACCCGGCGCTACCGGGTGGTATTCAATGAAGCGGTGACCGGGTTGGCGCAGGGCAGCGTGGTACTCTACAACGGCTTGCGGGTGGGGGAGGTCAAACAGCTGCTGCTGGACCCGAATGACCCGCGCCGGGTGCTGGCCGATATGGAGATCAGCGCCTCCACCCCGATCAATCAGGCCACCCGCGCCCGCATGGCGATCGCCAACATCACCGGCTCCACCAATATCATGCTCAGTACCGATGATCCGGGGGCGCCGCCGCTGAGCCAGCCGGACCAGGGGCCACCGATCATCCAGGCCGAACCGTCGCCGATCGGTGCCCTGCTGGGGAATGGCGAAGCCCTGTTGGCGGGGGTCAATGAGCTGGTCGATCAGGGGGTGCGGTTGCTCTCACCGCAGAACATCGAACGTGTGAGTCGGAGCATCCACAACCTGGAGCAGCTCTCGGCGGAGCTGGCCAGGTCGCGCACCGGGGTGGGGCAGACGCTGGAGTCTCTGATCGCCACCGCCCAAGAGGCCCAGGCGGCATTGCAGGCGGCGACCGCATTGACCCAACGCGCCGACCGGTTGCTGCAGGAGGAGGGCGCCCCCATGCTCGCCGATGGTCGACGGGCGATGCGCTCCCTGGCGCAAAGCAGCGCGCAGCTCGAACGTCTGCTGGGAGACAACGCCGCGGCGCTGGATAGCGGCCTGGCGGGAGTGGCTGAAATCGGGCCGGTGATGCGGGATCTACAGCGCACTGTGGGAACCCTGAACCGAATTCTGTCGCGGTTGGAGGAAGATCCGGCGGCCTACCTGACCGGGCGGCCACCCGCCCCTGAATTCACCCCCTGAACGAGGCGCCATGATGAAGCGTAGGCTGGGTACGATGATTGTGTTGCTGTCGGTGCTGGGCGGTTGCGGTTGGCTGCCCTCGAGCGAGCCGACGCAGAGCTGGACACTGGAACCGGTTCCCGCCGTGACGGGCCAACCGGTTCGGGTTGATGGCGTGCGGGTGCTTACGCCGCAGGTGCCGGATCTGCTCGCCGGCCGCTTCATCCTGGTGGTGCCGGAGGGGCAGCCCCCCGGGGTCTACGCCGGGGCGCGCTGGAGCAGTGCCATCCCCCGTCTGTGGCGGGATCATCTACTCTCGGCCCTGCAGCGGGACAGCCGCTTCAGTCGGATCAGCGGTGATGAGGTGCGCCTGGCGGCCGACAAACTGCTGGTGAGCCGGCTGGATGCCTTTCAGGTTGAATATCAGCAGAGAGAGCCCCAGGTGGTGATCCGTGGCTATCTGCAGCTGGTGGATGCCGAAAGCCGCCGCGTTCTGGCCGAGCGATCGGTCGATCTGCGCCGGCAGGCGGACAGCGGCGAGCTACCCGACGTGGTGGCGGCTTTCTCCCGTCTGAGTGCCGACATGGTCGACCAGATCCGTGCGTGGCTACTGGAAACCGCGGCGGGAAACACCGCCACCGGTGAGCCGTCCGCATAAAACGAATCCAGCCCAGAGGTGAAGCATGTCCTACAAGAAACTGACAGCGGAAGAGGAATACGTCATTTTGCACAAGGGGACCGAGCCCCCCTTCAGCGGTGAGTACAATGAGTTGTTCGAGAGCGGTGTTTATGTGTGTCGCCAGTGTGGCGCGCCGCTGTACCGCTCCGAGCACAAGTTTCCCTCCCATTGCGGCTGGCCCAGCTTCGATGACCAGATCGAGGGGGCGATCCGCCGCCAGCCCGATGCCGACGGGCAGCGCACCGAGATCACCTGCGCCAACTGTGGCGGTCATCTTGGCCATCTGTTCGAGGGGGAGGGGTTGACCCCCAGGAATGTGCGCCACTGCGTGAACTCCCTCTCGATGCAGTTCATCAGCGCGCAGGAGTGGGCGCAGCGGCAGGGGCGCTCACTCAAAAAAGCCTACTTTGCCGGTGGCTGTTTCTGGGGTGTGGAGCATCTGCTGCAGCAGCAGCCCGGCGTGGTCGCGGTGGTCTCCGGCTATATGGGCGGTCAGCTGGAGAACCCCAGCTATGAGCAGGTGTGCAGCCAGCGCAGCGGCCATCTGGAAACCGTCGAGGTGCTCTACGATCCGGCCCGGGTGAGCTTTGAGGCACTGGCAAAACTGTTTTTCGAAATTCACGATCCCACCCAGGCCGATGGTCAGGGGCCCGACATCGGCCCCCAGTACCGCTCGGCGATCTTCGTCCAGGATGAGGAGGAGCGGGCGATCAGCGAGCGGCTGATCGCGGCGCTGCGAAAACGGGGTTACGACGTGGTCACCCGGGTGCTGCCGCTGGCGCCGTTCTGGCGAGCGGAGGCGTACCATCAGGACTACTACGCGCGCACGGGCAAGACCCCCTACTGCCACCGCTACCAGAAGCGGTTTTGATCCGTTCAGCCCCGGCGGCGCAGGTCGGTGCGGTGCAGCTCCACCCCCCGCTCACGACAGCGGGCGTAGTTCTCCCGCGTCGCCGCCAGCACCTGCGGGGTTTGGATCACCACCTCGACGATGCGCTCGAATTGGAAGGCGGCCTCGGGCAGCCGGGCGGAGAGGTTGACGAACACCTCGCGGTGGTCCGGCAGCTGCTCACCCCAGCCGATCTCGATCGGCGCGGCGGGCTCCCCGCCCAGTAGCCCATGGGGGAGAAAACTCTGCGCGCGTGCGCTCCACAGCTGCTGATCCAGCTGTCGTGCCGCCATCTCATCGGCGGTGCTGATGAACACCGCCATGCCAAGCCCGAGGATCTTTTCGCACAGGCGGCAGAGAAAGGCCGCCCGGCTCCCGGGCTCGCTGTCGGGCAGAATATAATAGTCCGCGCGGGCCACGCTCACTCCCCGTGGTCGTGGCCGTCCGGCTCGACCTGTTCCGCCAGATCGAGCAGATACTGACACAGCATCGGCACGCAGCGACCGGTGGCGCCCTTCTCCTTGCCGTGGCTGTTCCAGGCAACCCCGGCGATATCCAGATGGGCCCACCTGTACTCTTTGGTAAAGCGGGAGAGGAAGCAGGCGGCGGTGATGGTGCCAGCCGGGCGGCCACCGACGTTGGCCATGTCGGCGAAGTTGGAGTCCAGCTGCTCCTGAAACTCATCCCACAGCGGCAGCGGCCAGCCACGGTCAGCGGCATACTCCCCCGCCTCCAGCAGCGCGCTGGCCAGCTCCTGGTTGTTGGCCAGCACGCCGCTGGCCTGATGCCCCAGGGCGATGATGCAGGCCCCGGTCAGAGTGGCGATGTCGACCACGGACTGGGGCTCGAAACGTGCGGCGTAGGTCAGGGCGTCACACAGTACCAGACGGCCCTCGGCATCGGTGTTGAGAATCTCGACGGTCTGCCCCGACATCGTCGTGACGATATCCCCCGGCTTGATCGCCTGGCTGCCCGGCATGTTTTCGGCGGCGGCAATGATCCCGACCACATTGAGCGGCAATTGCAGTTCGGCAACCGCCTCCAGCGTACCCAGCACGCTGGCGGCACCGCACATATCGAACTTCATCTCATCCATCTGGGCGCCGGGCTTCAGGCTGATGCCGCCGCTATCGAAGGTGATCCCCTTACCAACCAGCACGTGGGGCTTCTCATTGGCCGCGCCGCCGCGGTATTCGAGCACGATCAGCCGCGCCGGCTGGGCACTGCCCTTGCCCACGGCCAGCAGCGCGTTCATGCCCAACTCGGCCATCTGCGCCTCCTCCAGCACATTGACCCGCAGCTGATCGAACGCCTCGGTCAGCGCCTGCGCCCGCTCGACCAGATAGAGCGGCGTGCAGATGTTCCCCGGCAGGTTGCCCACCTCCCGCGCCGTGTCGACGCCGTTGGCGATCGCCACCCCATCGAGCAGGGCCCCCTCGCCCAACTCCACCTCATCCTCATCGAGCCGGATCATCACCTGTTCCAGTGAGATCGGATCGGCCTTCTTGCTCTTGGTCACATCGTATTGATAGAACTCGGCCGAGATCCACTCCACCAGCTGCCGGGTTTCGCGGTAGGGGTCCTCCTGCTCGCTGGCGCAGCCATCGAGGGCGAACAGCACCGAGCGGATCGCCGATTTTTTCAGCGTGGTGGCGATCCCCTTGATCAACTTGCGGTAGTGGCGGTCCTTGCGCTCGTCCGGCTTACCCAACCCCACCAGCAAAACCCGCCGCGCCTCGATGCCGGGCAGCTTGAACAGCAACAGCTGCTCCCCGGTCTTGCCACGGATGTCGCCGCTGTCGACCAGCGCGCTCAGATAGCCATCGCAGGCCAGGTCGATCGCCCGGGCGGAGGGGCAGAGTTTGCCCTCGGCTTCCAGCGCGACGACGATACATTCGGCTGCCAGTGTTTCGACACTGCCACTGATAATCTCAAAATCCATGCTGACTCCATACAAGACATTGCAGACTGATTGGGTGATAATGCGGGGCCCGTATGCTATCAGGCAGCCCCGGTGTTGGCACCGCTACGGTGGCGAACGAAGCGGTGCGCGGCGTTTGGATAGCCGGTTCCTGCGAGCACTATAAACCATTTCTCCGATTGGAAACCATGACGGTGAAAGGGAATCCATTTTGATCATCTTCCGTTACCTCGCCCGCGAGGCGTTGCTTTCGACTCTGGCGGTAACCTCTTTGCTGCTGCTGATTACCACCAGCGCGCGCCTGATCAAGTACCTCACCGAGGCGGCGGCCGGCAGGCTCGATGGGGCCTTCGTGTTTTGGGTTTTGCTGTGGCGTATCCCCGGTTTTCTCGAGCTGCTGCTGCCGTTGGGGCTGTTTCTCGGTGTTCTGCTCGCGTTTGGGCGGCTCTATATCGATAGCGAAATGGTGGTGCTGAAAGCCTGTGGGATCAGTCAAAGAAGGCTGGTGCTCTATGCCATGGGGCCGGCCGCGCTGGTGGCGCTGCTGGTGGCGATCACGACCCTTTGGCTTGCCCCTCTGGGTGCCACCAAGGCGGAGGAGATCTTCAGTATGCAGGAGTCCAAAAGCGAGCTGGAGCTGCTGACTCCGGGGCGGTTTCAATCCCAGACGGGCGGTCGCCAGGTCACCTACGCGGAGTCGTTCGATGACGCAAGCGGGCAGTTGCGCGAGGTGTTCATCGCCCAGCGCAATGAGAAAGGCGAGCCGGTGGTGCTGTTGGCGGAGCAGGCGGAGCGCGTCATCTTGCCGGATTATGGTGGCCGCTTTCTGGTGCTGAAACAGGGGTACCGTTTTGATGGCGTGCCCGGTGCGGCCGAGTACACCCGCACCGCCTATCAGCAGTACGGCATCAGCCTGCCCGAGACAAAACTGGTGCGGGAGGTGACGGAGCTGGATGCCCGCCCCACCCGGGCGCTGCTGGAGAGCCGGCAGCCGCGCGAGCGGGCCCGGCTGCACTGGCGTCTCTGCCTGCCGGTGCTGGCCTTCATCGTCACCCTGCTTGCGGTGCCGATGAGCCGGACCAACCCGCGTCAGGGGCGCTTCGCCAAACTGATCCCCTCCATCGTGCTCTATCTACTCTACATCTCATTACTGACCACGGCGCGTTCAGCCGCGGAGGAAGGAGAGATCGGCGTGTGGCTGCTGTGGCTGGTGCATGGGGCGTTCCTGCTGCTGGCGGCCAATCTGATTCTGGCGGAGCAGTTCTGGGGTGAGCAGATCAATCGGATCCGCAAGCATCTGCCCCATTTCGGTTGGAGGAGGCGGGCGTGATGAAGCTCGAGAGGTATATCGCCCGCCAGGTCTTGGCTGCCATTCTGGCGGTGCTACTGGTGGTGGTAGGGCTGGATCTGGTATCGACGCTGGTCGATCAGCTGGATGATGTCGATGAGCACTACACCTTTGCCGATCTGCTCCATTATCTGCTGCTGACCACCCCGCGGCGGATCTATGAGTTCATTCCCTTGAGCAGTCTGGTGGGCTGTCTGATCGGGCTGGGGATGCTGGCCAACCACAGTGAGCTCACCGCCATGCGGGCGGCGGGGTTTTCCACGCGGCGCATCCTCGTGGCGGTGCTCAAGCCGGTGCTGGTATTGGCGCTGTTGGCGCTGTTTTTGGGGCAGTTCATCGCCCCCTATACCGAGCAGCGGGCCCAGAGCCTGAAGGCGCTGGCGCAGGCCGGTGGCGGGGCGCTGAGCTCCCGTTACGGCATCTGGCACCGTGAAGGCCGCCTCTTCATCCATATCAACGCGGTGGAGCCGGGCGGGGTGATCCACGGTGTCACCCGCTATCGGTTTGATGAGTCGCGCCAGCTGGTCGCGGCGAGCCATGCTCGCATCGGGCGCTACCACGCCGGGCGCTGGCAGTTGCAGGATATCAGCCGGACCGATTTCACCCCGGCGGGAACCCGGGCGTCCCGCCACCCCCAGGAGTCTTGGCAGAGCGGGCTGACGCCGGAGCTGCTGTCGGTGATCGTGGTCGAGCCGGTGGATCTGCCGATCAGCGGCCTCTGGTCCTATGCGCGCTATCTGCAGGCTCAGGGGGTCAGCGCGGACCCCTACCTGCTGGCGTTCTGGACCAAGCTGCTCCAGCCGTTGGCGATTTTGGCGCTGGTGCTGATCGGTGTTTCCTTCATCTTTGGCCCCCTGCGCAGTGTGACCGCCGGCCAGCGGGTGGTGGCCGGGGTCGTGTTCGGGATGCTGTTCAAGTTTGCGCAAGATCTGCTCGGCCCGGCCAGTACCGTGTTTGGTTTCCCCCCCTTTATTGCGGTGTTGCTGCCGGTGCTGCTCTGTATGTTGGCCGGTGGCTGGCTGCTGCGCCGAGCGGGTTGAGGCGCTCAGGGCGGCGGCGGTTTTGTTCCGCTCGGCCCGGCCAGCCGGACGATGCAGCTGCCGGACCAGCGGTCATGCCAGCTCAGGCGCTCATCGGTGAACAGCATCGCGAACAGGCCGATCCCACCCAACCCCAGTGAGGGGATGGCACAGAGAAAGCGCACCAGCGCTCTGCTCCAGCTCAGCCGCTCCCCGTCCAGTGTCTGAACCCTCAGCCGCCACGCCTGCATACCCAGTGTTTGCCCATTGCGGGTCCAGAAGTAGCCAAAAAAGAGAAAGGTGATGCAGAACAGGGCCGACCTGAACAGGGCTACCACCATCGGTGGGTTGTTTTCGGCGCTGATCGCCTCGCCACCGTTGAGTAGGACGGCGATCCCACCGACCACCATCCAGAGTGCGACCACCAGCAGGGTGTCATACAGCATGGCCAGTAGTCGCCGCAGCAGAGACGCTGGGCGCAGATCGGTTGCCTCTTGGGCAAAGGGGCGTTGTCTCGGCATGTTCAAATCCACCGGTTGCGCGGAAGTTGGCTGAGGGGATCGGGGCGGCGGGGGCAACCCCGCCGGGGCAGGGTGTTACTCGAATGGCGTCACATACCGGGCCTTGTACTGCTCCGCCAGCGCCTTGGCCTGTTGCAGCTGGGTCTCGTCCAGTTTCATCAGCAGGCGCACCTCGATGGCGCGGGCGGTGCTGTTGCCCAGTGCCGCCGCGTTGTGCATCCAGGCGTAGGCGAGGATGTCGCTGTCGGCCGTGTCGTCCTGTCCATGGTTGTTGGAGTAGAGGGTACCGAGGAAGAACATGGCATCCCTATGGCCGCGCTCGGCCGCCTTGCGATACCACTGCTCGGCCTGGGCGTAGTCCTGCTCCACACCGCTGCCGAAGTTGTAGCAGCGGCCCAGATTGTACCAAGCGGCGACGATATTTTGTTCCGCCGCCTCGTGATACCAGTGGAGCGCCTTGGTATAGTCGCGGGGCACGCCCTGGCCAAACTCATACATCTCGCCGATGCGGTTCTGTGCCTCGCCATCGCCGCTGCGGGCAAGGGGGAGAAGGCGGTCGAATTCAGCCTTGTATTCCTGGTTTTTCAAAGCGCGCAGGCTGTTCAGGCTCTCCAGGTGCCCCTGTTGGGCGCCGCGTTCATAGTAGCGGCGGGCCTCTTCGGTGCTCTGTGCAACGCCCCAGCCGTTTTCATACATCTGACCCAGCAGGTAGAGCGCCGCGGGGTCTTGGTTCTTGACCGGTTGCTCCAGCTCGGACAGCGCCTTGGCGTAGTTGCCGGCGGCGATGGCGCGCTGCGCCTCGTCGACGCTGGCAGCCAGTGTGATCGGGGTGTGCAGGGAAAACAGCAGGCCCGCTGCTGCAAGGAGGATAGATCTGTTCATCGAAGCCATGCCTTCATCATCGTCATTGATGCATTTCAGGAAGTCGTGTTGCAACGGCTTCCACCGAATGGGGGTGCAGACGGATACAACGGTTGTGACCGGAGTGAGAGTACAAGATAATGCTGCTACGCTGCTCCGTGAAACGATGGGCGTTAGCACCCGAGCTTTCATCCACAGTTAGTTACTTCCGGCGAGCCATTGTACAGGAAAAGATCACTCAACGGCACCTGCCCCGACTCTTCCGCTGTACGTCTGACAGGAGATCGAAATGCTGAACCGAATGAGTATTAAAAAAATGCTGGTGCTGGGGCTGGTGCTGCCGGTGATCGTTCTGATTGCCAGTGTGAGTGCCGCACTCATCGCTCTGGGTAATGCCAATCAGGGGATGGATCGGCTCTATGTGGATCGGATCGAACCTCTCGTGCTGTTGAGGAACGTGGCGGGCAGTTATGAGAGCGAGGTCATCGACACGGTCAACAAGGTGGACCGGGGGTTGATGAAGGCCGAAGATGGCCTGGCTGCCGTGATCCGGGTGCGGGAAAAGATCCAGCGCGACTGGCAACGCTACACCGCCACCGATCTGACGCCAAAGGAGCAGCAGCTGGTGGAGGAAACCAGCGTGTTGTTCGAGCGAGCGGACAAGCTGCTTGATCAGCTGGTCGACCAGCTTAAAGTCCGCGAAAGGCTACCTTACGGCGATGTGAGTCTCTTCAGCGATGAGCTTTACGGCGTCATCGAACCCATTGGCGACAAGGTGAATGAGCTGATTGAACTGCAATTGAGTGAGGCCGATCGGATGCGGCAAAGCCTCAATCAAGTCTACCAACAGCAGCGAATATTTCAGGTTGGCTTGTGTGGTGGTTTTATCCTGCTGGTCGCGGTCATGGGGGTAATGATTTACCGCGCCATGCGTGAACCCCTGGATGATCTGGAAAATGTCATGAAGGGGGTGGCGAGCAACTCCGATCTAAGCCTGCGAGCCAAGGTCGTGGGGGATACCGAGCTGGCCCGCATCGCGGTTGGCCTCAACCAGATGCTGGCGCAGATGCAAAGCCTGGTTGGGCACATCTCCGGTGCGGCTACCCAGTTGGCCACGGCGGCGGAGGAGCTGAGTAGCATCAGTAGCCACTCCAGCAAGACCATCAACAGCCAGCGCGCCGAGGTGGAGCAGGTGGCGGCCGCCATGAATGAGATGGTTTCCAGTGTGCAGGAGGTGGCCGGCAGTGCCGAGCGGGCGGATGCGGAGGCGCGCACCACCTACGAGGAGGCCAACAACGGTAACCGCGTTGTCGTCGAGGTCTCCCATGCGACCGCGGATCTGATCGAGCAGGTGCGCAAGGTCGCGGCGCAGATAGCGGTGGTGGAGCAGGACAGTGAAAATATCGGCAGCGTGGTCGACGTGATCCACGACGTTGCTGAACAGACCAACCTGCTGGCGCTCAACGCGGCCATCGAGGCGGCCCGCGCCGGCGAGCATGGTCGCGGCTTTGCCGTGGTCGCGGATGGGGTTCGTTCCCTGGCGCGGCGCACCCAGGAATCGACCGAAGAGATTCAGCGGGTGATCGCTCGCTTGCAGGCGGGCACCCACGACGCCGTTGCGGCGATGAAGGTGAGTCAGGAGCGTGCCGAACTGACCGGCGAGCAAGCGAAGAAAGCCGGTGAAGCGCTGCAGCGCATCTCCGCGGCGGCCAAGCGTATCACCGACCTCAACGCCCAGGTCGCAAGTGCAGCCGAGGAGCAGAGCAGTGTGGCCGAAGAGATCAACCGTTCACTGGTGACGATCAACGACAACGCCCAGGAGTCCGCCACCGGCGCAAGTCAGACCGAAACGGCCAGCCACGAGTTGTCGCGGCTGGCGGCACAGCTGCAGGATATGACGGCCAAATTCCGCACCTGACGTTTCGGGCTCAGTCCCTCCGCCGCTCAGTCCCCCCGTTGCGGGCTGAGCAGCTCGATCATGTAGCCGTCCGGGTCGCGGACAAAGGCGAGAATGGTGCCCGAGCTGGAGTTCTTCATCGGGCCCGCCTCGCGCACCACCTCACCTCCTTTGGCCTTGATCTGGTCACAGGCCGTATAAACATCATCCACCTCGATGGCGATATGGCCATAGCCGGTGCCCAGATCGTAGTGATCGGTGTCCCAATTATGGGTGAGCTCCAGTACGGTGTTCTCGGCCTCGTCGCCGTAGCCGACAAACGCCAGCGTGAACCGGCCTTCTGGGTAATCCCTGCGGCGTAACAGGCGCATTCCGAGCACCTCGGTGTAAAAAGCGAGTGATTTTTCCAGGTCGCTGACCCGGTACATGGTGTGCAACATGCGCATCGGTACACCTCGTGGTTGAGTGTGGAATTTGATCTGAATCGCGATTCTAGCGCATCCAACTTGTGGCTTTCAGTCTACAATGGTTAATTGTGGATTTTAACGATAGATGCCAACCTAGGAGGCAGACCATGTTCCAAGACATGACCAAACAGATGACCGAATCGATGGGCCCCTTCCGCGAGCTGGTGAACATCCAGACTCAGATGCTGGAGGAGCTGACCCGCCAGCAGATGGAGTGCACCAAGGCCTGCATCGAGGCGACCATGCAGCAAACCAGCGAGCTGCAAAAATGCAAAACGCCGAACGACCTGATCGAGCTGCAACAAGCCTATGCCAAGGCGCTGGAGGAGACATTGCGCGCGGCCAATGAGCAGAACCTGAAGGCGCTGAGCACCGCCCAGCAGGCGATGCAGCAGTTGGCCCAGGGCTCATGGGATGCCATGACCGGCAAGAAAAAATAACGCCAGCCGGCTGGCGACCACTGGAGCAGCCCGCGCGGCTGCTTTTTCATTCAGTTCGAGGGTGCGGCCGTTGCCCGCCCCATGCCGGGCCGCCTCGGTGGCCTGTGATCGAGAGTAGCCATGAGTACCCCCATCGGCCTGTTTTACGCCAGTACCACGGGCAACACCGAAAGGGTCGCAGAACAGATTGCGGCAGCGTTGCCCGAACGGATCCAGCTACATGATATCGCCCTCGAGGGGATCGGCGAGATGGCCCACTATCAACTGCTGATCATGGGGATCTCGACCTGGGAGTTTGGCCAGTTGCAGGAGGACTGGGAGGAGCAGTGGCCCGCTCTGCAGACGCTCGATTTCAGCGGCAAAAAGATCGCCCTGTTCGGGTTGGGGGATCAGCTGGGCTATGGTGAGTGGTTTCTGGATGCGATGGGCGCGCTCCATGAGCTGTTGCAGGCGGCGGGGGGGGAGCTGGTCCTGCCCTGGCCGATCGCGGGTTACCGCTTCGAGGCGTCGAAAGCGCTGACCGGGGACAAGCGGCACTTTGTGGGCCTGGCGCTGGATGAAGATAGCGAACACCACCTGAGCGAGGCGCGGATCAACGCCTGGATACCCCAGCTGCTGCGGGCCTTCGAGGACTGATCGGCACCGCGCCGCTCACCGGTGAGCCCCTTCAAGTGTGCGCTTGTTGGATCGGGGGGCGCTCGTATAGAATCGGGCCGGGATCATCAATGGAAAAGAAAAGGAAAAACGACATGAAAAAAATCGCAATGGTTGGATTGGCAGGGGTTCTGGTGCTGGGCAGTACGGCCGCGCTGGCCACGGATGTGGAAGAGGCGATCGAATACCGGCGGGGCGTGTTCAGTGCTGTCAAGTGGCACTTCGCCACCATGGCGGATATGGTCAAGGGCAAACAGGATTACGACGCCGAGGATTTTGCCCGCCGGGCGGAGATCGTGGCGCAGCTGAGCCGGCTCCCGCTGGAAGGTTTCATCCCCGGCTCCTACGAGGGTGACACCGAGGCGCTGCCGGAGATCGAGCAGAACTGGGATAAGTTTGAGCAGGGGATGAACACTCTGGTCGAAAAAACCGACGCCCTGGCGGCCGTGGCGCAAAGCGGTGACATGGAGAAGATTCGTCCCGCCTTCGGTGAAGTGGGCAAAACCTGCAAGGGCTGCCACGACAACTTCAAGGAGTGACCACCCGACGCCAATCCGGTTGCAACAGGGCGCCCAGTTCGGCGCCCTGTTTGCGTTCAGGCCAAATTGACCACGCCCCAGACGATCACGGCCGCCACCAGGGCCAGCACTAGCCCGCGCAGAAAGGGAGCGAATGGGTGGCTGGGGGTATCATTGGCCGCCAGTTTGTAGCCATGTAGCATGGCCTGAACCAGGCTCTCCCGTTTGAACACCTGATGGTAGATGACACCGAGAATGTGCAGGACGATGGCCAGTAGCAGGATATTGAACAACCCTTTGTGCCAGCGGGTGATCTCGACACTCAGGTCGTAGCTGATCAGCTGGGCCAGCGGCCCTTCGGTGAAGATCTCGTCATTGGCAAACAGGCCGGTACCCGCCTGGGCCGCCGCCAGCAGCAACAGCGCCACCACCATCCAGCCACCGAGCGGATTGTGGCCCAGATAGTGGGGCTCGCGGTGCTGAAGCAGCTGCCGTGTGTAGCGGAGGGTGCTGGTCGGGGAGTAGACGAACTCGCTGAAGCGGGCGTAATGGCTGCCGGCAACCCCCCACAGCAGGCGGAACAGCACCAGCCCCAGCACGGTATAGCCGGCGTACATGTGCCAGGTCATCCAGTTGCCGCCCTGTTCACCGCTCCACCAGGCGAACAGAATGCTGACGGCCAGAGTCCAGTGGAACAGGCGTACATAAATATCCCAGACGGGTTTTTTTTCCAGGTTGGCGGTAGGTTCAGTCATGTCAGAGTCCAGAAAGCCAAAGGTGACAGAAAATGCTGGCCACATAGCCCAACAGAATGGCCCAGCTCCATTTCAGGTGCGTCATGAACGTGTATGTTCCCTGTGCCTGCCCCATCAGTGCGACCCCCGCCGCCGAGCCGACCGAAAGCAGCGATCCGCCGGTACCCACCGTCAGGGTGACCAGCAGCCACTGGCTGTAGGTCATCCCCGGGTCCATCGACAGCACGGCAAACATCACCGGAATGTTATCCACCAGCGCCGATAGTACCCCGATCACACTGTTGGCCAGCGGTATGCCCAGGGTGCCATACAACAGGGTGGAGAGGTGGGCCAGATAGCCCAGTGTGGCCAGCCCCCCCACACACAGAATGATACCGTAGAAGAACATCAGCGTATCCCAGGAGGCACGCTCGACGACCTTGAAAATATCGAAACGACGCACCACACCGGAATAGTCACCGCGCAGCATGCTGTGGTTGCTGCTGTTCTCGGACTGGTGGTGGATGATATGCCCCGGATCGAGAAATACTGGATCATGCAGACTCAGATAGTAACCGTATAGCTTCAACACCCCGAGCCCGGTCATCATCCCCAGGGCCGGCGCCAGATTCAGCACACTGTGAATCAGCACCGACAGGATGATGGTCCCCAGGAACATCAGCATGATGGTGACGCCCCCCTTTTTCATGCGTTGATGCCGCTGTCTGCCGGTGTTGTCGGGGCGCGCATCTTCGATCACGAGGTTCATCAAAAACGCCGGTATCAACCAGTTGATAAGCGCCGGCAACAACAGCTGGAAAAATTGGGTGAAAGAAACATGCCCCTGCTGCCAAACCATCAACGTGGTGATGTCGCCAAACGGGCTGAACGCGCCGCCGGCGTTGGCGGCCACCACCACGTTGACGCAACCGACGGCGATGAAACGGTTGTTGTGTTTGCCGACCGCCATCACCACCGCGCCCATCAGCAGCGCGGTGGAAAGGTTGTCGGCGACGGGCGAGATGCAGAAGGTAAGCGCGCCTGTGATCCAGTACACGCTGCGCAGGGAAAACCCGCGGGAAACCAGCCAGGTGCGCAGCGCCTCGAACACCCGCCGCTCCTCGAGCATATTGACATAGGTCATGGCGGAGAGGAGGAACAGAAACAGCTCGGCGTAATCCAGGATGTACTGCCGTAGCTGGATGCCGGCGGTGACCTGGTCCCCCTGCTGGCGATAGGCCACGCCAACCAGTATCCAGATCAGCCCTGCCGCCACGATGACCGGTTTTGATTTGCGCAGCGCCAGCCGCTCCTCCAGCGCGACGAAAACATAAGCCAGCGCAAAGAGCAGCAGCGCCAGGTAACCATAGACGCTGGTGGTCAGATCGATCAGGTGTGGCGTCCCCTCCGTGGACGCTTGGGCGGGCAATGACAGCAGCAGGGCAGCCGCTACAGGCAGAATACGTTTCCTTATCATGCGAGCCTCCGAAGTTGATTGGCTCATTCTTGCCGACATTCCCCCTCAAGTCGAGCCTCCCCCGTAAAGAATCGGGGGCGCTTTGCAAGCGTTCAAACGGAGCGGCGGATCAGGTAGAATGGCTCACTTTTCTCAACCAGCGAGTTTGTAGTCCCGGCATGGAAATCAATCCGATTCTCAATAGTCTGAAGGAGTTTGGCGAGCGCACCCGCTCGCTGCGCGGCTACCTCGATTATGATGGCAAGCGTGACCGGCTGGAAGAGGTTGAGCGCGAGCTGGAAAATCCTGGGGTGTGGAACGACCCGGAAAAGGCGCAGCAGCTGGGCCGTGAGCGCTCCGGCCTCGAGACGGTGGTGAAAACCATCGATGAGCTGACCGCCGGTATCAGCGACGCGCGTGACCTGCTGCAGATGGCGGCTGAAGAGGGTGACGAAGCTACCGTCGCCGAGGTGCAGGCGGATGTGGAACGGTTGCGTAAGCAGCTGGAGCAGCTGGAGTTTCGCCGTATGTTCTCCGGTGAGGCCGACGCCAACAACGCCTTCCTGGAGATTCAGGCCGGCTCGGGCGGGACCGAAGCCCAGGACTGGGCCAATATGTTGCTGCGCATGTACCTGCGCTGGGGCGAGAGGAAAGGGTTCAAGACCGAGCTGCTGGAGGTATCCGGCGGTGAGGTGGCCGGTATCAAGTCCGCCACCGTCCGTTTCGAAGGCGAATACGCCTATGGCTGGCTGCGAACCGAAACCGGCGTACACCGTCTGGTGCGCAAATCACCCTTCGATTCCGGTGGCCGTCGGCACACCTCCTTCTCCTCGGTGTTTGTTTCGCCGGAGATCGACGACAACGTGGAGATCGAGATCAACCCCGCCGACCTGCGCGTGGATGTCTACCGGGCCTCCGGCGCCGGTGGTCAGCACGTCAACCGCACCGAGTCCGCCGTGCGCATCACCCACGAGCCCACCGGCATCGTGGTGCAGAGCCAGTCGGCCCGCTCCCAGCATCAAAACCGCGACACCTGCATGAAGCAGTTGCGCGCCAAGCTCTACGAGCTGGAGATGATGAAACGGCGCGCGGCGGCGCAGGAGGTCGAGGACTCCAAGGCGGACATCGGCTGGGGCAGCCAGATCCGCTCCTACGTGCTGGATGACCAGCGGATCAAGGATCTGCGCACCGGCGTACAGACCTCCAACTGTGATCGTGTGCTCGATGGCGATCTGGATCAGTTTATCGAAGCCAGCCTCAAGGCCGGCCTGTAAGTATCCGTTTCAAGGTATCCCCGATGGCAGACCACAGCGTGCAGCAAAACCAACCGCAAGATGAAAACCGCCTGATCGCCGAACGGCGGGAAAAACTTGCCGCCCTGCGCCAGCAGGGCAACCCCTTCCCCAACGACTTTCGCCGTGACAGCTACGCCGACGACCTGCAGCGGGCGCATGGCGGCAAGAGCAAGGAGGAGCTGGAACAGGCCGGCATCCGGGTCGCCGTGGCGGGCCGGGTGGTGCGCAATCGCGGCGCGTTCATGGTGCTGCAGGATATGAGCGGGCGCATCCAGCTGTACGTCAACAAGGAGGCGCGCCCCTTTGCCAAGCGGGTGGATCTGGGTGACATCATCGGCGTCAGCGGCCTGTTGCACAAGTCCGGCAAGGGCGACCTTTATGTGGATATGGCGCAGTACCAGCTGCTGACCAAAAACCTGCGCCCGCTGCCCGACAAGTTCAAGGGGCTGCAGGACATGGAGCTGCGCTATCGCCAGCGCTACGTGGATCTGATCATGAACGAGCGCTCGCGCAAGGTGTTCGAGATGCGCGCCAGAATCATCGCGGGTATCCGCAACTACCTGATCGAGCGGCGCTTCATCGAAGTGGAAACGCCGATGCTGCACCCGATCCCCGGTGGCGCCACGGCGCGCCCGTTCGTCACCCATCATAACGCGCTGGACCTGCAGATGTACCTGCGCATCGCCCCGGAGCTCTACCTCAAGCGGCTGGTGGTGGGGGGCTTCGAGCGGGTGTTTGAGATCAACCGCAACTTCCGCAACGAGGGGCTCTCCACCCGCCACAACCCTGAGTTCACCATGATCGAATTCTATCAGGGCTATGCCGATTACAACGATCTGATGGATCTGACCGAAGAGATGCTGCGCTGCGTGGCGCAGGAGGTGCTGGGCACCACCTGCGTGGTCAACACCGTGCGCAACGAGGCCGGGGAGGTGCTGGAAACCTTCGAATACGACCTGGGCAAGCCGTTTACCCGCATGAGCGTGTTCGATTCCATTTTGCACTTCAACCCGGAGATCACCGCCGAGGCGTTGGCCGATGCCGCGGCCGCCCGCCAGATCGCCGAGCGGATGGATATCGACGTGAAGGACGGCTGGGGGCTGGGCAAAATCCAGATCGAGATCTTCGAGAAAACCGTCGAGCATCGCCTGCAGCAACCGACCTTCATCACCGCATATCCGACCGAAGTGAGCCCGCTGGCGCGGCGCAACGACAACAATCCGCAGGTGACCGACCGGTTCGAGTTTTTCATCGGCGGGCGGGAGCTGGCCAACGGCTTCTCGGAGCTCAACGACGCCGAAGATCAGGCCGAACGCTTTCGCAAACAGGTGGAAGAGAAAGAGGCCGGCGATGAGGAAGCGATGCACTACGATGCCGACTACATCAACGCGCTGGAGTATGGCCTGCCCCCGACGGCGGGGGAGGGGATCGGTATCGACCGTCTGGTGATGCTGTTGACCGATTCCGCCTCCATTCGGGATGTGCTGCTGTTCCCGGCGATGCGCCCCCGGAGCTGACCGCCCCTTTTTGTCGGAGGCGAGTCACCCCAGGGCCGCGCTTTGGTGGCCCCCGTTACAGGTGCAACTTGCCAGGCCCCAGGGGGCTCTCCCCTCTGGGGCCTGTTTTCGGGAGGATCAATGGCACTGGAGAAGGCACCCGATTGGCAGCGCTGGCTGCAATCCGAGTTCGAGCAGCCCTACATGCAGGCGCTGAAACGGTTTCTGCAGGCGGAGAAAGCGGCCGGCAAGGTGATCTATCCGCGCTCCAGCGACTGGTTCCACGCCCTGGAAGCCACCCCGCTGGAGCGGGTGAAGGTGGTGATCATCGGTCAGGACCCCTACCACCAGCCGGGTCAGGCCCATGGATTGTGCTTTTCGGTCAAACCGGGGGTGCGCATTCCCCCCTCATTGCAAAATATCTACAAGGAGCTGCAGGCGGATCTGGGCATTCCCCCGGCCGGCCATGGCTGTCTGGAACACTGGGCGCAGCAGGGGGTGTTGCTGCTCAACGCGGTGCTGACGGTGGAACAGGGCAACGCCAATGCCCACCGGGGCAGGGGGTGGGAGCGGTTCACCGACCGGGTGATTCAGCTGGTCAACGATCGCTGCGACGCGGTCGTGTTCATGCTCTGGGGAGGTCAGGCACAGAAAAAGGGGGCGAAGATCGACCGCAACCGCCACCGGGTCCTCGAGGCGGCGCACCCCTCCCCCCTCTCGGCCCGGCGTGGGTTTCTGGGCTGTCGGCACTTCAGCCAGGCCAATCGGTGGCTGATCGAGCAGGGGTGCGCGCCGATCGATTGGCAGCTGCCCGAGACGCCCGCTGCCTGAGCGGCGCTAGCGGCTCGTGGTCTGCATGGGCGCGGCGCTGGGCTGTCGGTCGGCGCCCCAGCTGCGCGCGATGTAGTTTTTCACTTCAGTCAGCTCCTGCTCTGTTACCTGTGTTTTGTCACCGCCCTCCAGTGGGTCATGGTGAAAAATGTACAGCCGTGAGGCGAACTGCACGAAGGGGAGCGAAGACTCGCCAAAGCGTTCGCCCCGGTCGGATGTGCTGACCACCACGCCATCGCCCCAATTCTGACCACTGTCGTTGTTGGGGTTGTAGAAATAGACGCGCATGACCTCATCGGGATCGAGGGCAACACGCAGAAGCGTAATCGCGTGCCAGCCGAGAAAGCGCGCGGCGCTGTCGGTAACGGCGATACCGGCCGGCTGCGGGTGGATCAACGGTTGGTTGCCATTGTAGTAGGGGTGGTAGCAGGTGTAGAACGTGCGCAGGAAGTCATCCAGATCGATCAAGCTGCCGGTCGCAACGTCCACGTTGATGCGGAAGCCGCGCCCGGACCACCAGCCGTGAAACTCCGGGTTGACCCAGCGGTGTGGGTCTCCTTCACGCCCGATGCAGCGCCGTCCCATTTCGGCATAGATGAGATCCAGGTGGGGGACCACCAGCAGTGAAACAGGATCAAGATCCATGGGAAGTTCCCGTGCGACACCGCCCAGGCTTTCTCGGGATGAGATCGGCTGCCCTTCAAAGTGCATGATGATCTCATCATCTCGAGCCGCCCAGACCAGCATTTGCAGCAGGTAATCCGGGTCGTTATAGGCCCACATCGACAGGGCGCGTGCTGACTGACAGGTCGGGTTGTTGCCCTGCCCGACGCCCAGCGGCAAGCCCAGAATGCACAGCACCCCTTCAACCAGGCGGGATTCGGCCGTCACCCCGCTGCCAAACGCCAGCTCAAGCCGCTGCCGGGACCAGTTGGAGAGCCGCAGCCCCAGCTGGCGCCAGAGCGCAGGCGCCACCGGTGGCTGGTAAAGAATGCCGCGTTCCAGCATTAGCGCCAGTCCGTAGATCCCCTGAGCCGTTTCCGGATAGATCCCCTGACCGATCAAGGCCAGTACCAGCTCCCGGTAGCAGAGGAAGCAATCACGCCCCGTGGACGATAATCCCAACGCTTCGCTGGTCAAATGCTCATCCTGAACCAGAAGGTGGCGTAACAGCACCGCATGGTAGGGCGAGACCAGCCCGGTATCATGCATGGCGCGGGCAAATCCGATGGCCTCGGACTGCAGCGCCTGCCGGTCCATGCTGGCCAGCCGCTCGGCATACACCTCTACGCCGGGGTCTTCCCGACAGGCCTGGGTCACGCCAAACAGGCTGCTGACCAGTCGGTCGGCCCCCTGGCCACTGCCGCCCAGGTCGATATTCGGGTCCTGCTGGCAGATGGCGATCTGGGTCACCATCTGCTTGACCGGTTCTACCTGAATGGGGCGCTGGCGCAGGATCCGCCAGATCTCGTCAATCAGTCGGTCAATGATCCGCTCATAGCCGATGCGTTGCGCCAGATGCTGAAACAGATTGCGCGGAAGCTGAGCCAGTCGCCCCTGTGTCTCCCGCTCAGCCTCGGAGGGTGGCATAAACAGCAAGGCCAGGTTGATCGCCATCACCTGAGTCAGGTAGTTATGCGCCTGCTCGGCTGAAATCAGCGGATGCGGGTAGCCATGGAGCGCGACCGTCAGCAGTCTGAGCTCGCTGACGGCCTCCAGCACCACAAGGGTGGCATCGGCACTGCCCAACGCATGTGGGGTCAGTGAGGGCACCAGGATTTGTGGCGTTGCCCAGTCTGTGCCGGCAAAAAAACCGGCCTCTTCCAGGCGCTGGGCACGAGCCTCAACAGCCGCACACCCCCCCTCTTCCAACAGAACCCGCCGCAACAGGTCGACCAATCGAGGCAGCTTGCCCGGTTTGGCAAACTCTACCGCACTCTGATATTGCTCGATCGCCTGATCCAGGCGCCGCAGCAGCGTGGTCAGCTTGTCGTTCGCACTGTTCTGGTCGCTGTTCACACAGGCCCCTGTCTAAGTTCCCGAAGATTGCCCGACATTATATATAAAAATCCAGCTCTTCCTGTCGCTTGAGTAGTCGACGCATCTCATGGGCGTCGGGCCCGGTAAAATAGATCAGCCCCCAGTGGGTACCAAAGGCGGTCCGTTTGGTGACCGTTTCCTGCAGCGGAGGGGTCAGCTCGTGGAAATCGAAGTAGGGGTGATCTTCGGTCTCTGCCGGAATTTCAAGCCGGCTAACCACGCGCCGACGCGGATAAACCCCGAAACAGCCGGCATATCCGTTGGCATCTTCGATTTCACGCGGGAAAAAGGCCCTCACCTCTGCCGCCGTGGTTTTGGGATCGAACACCAGCATGGTGGCCTGATAGGCATTAAAACCGTAAACCTTTTCCAGCAGCTCGAACACCTTAAAACCGGGAGGACGGTAAGCGACTTCGCCAAAGTACATCTCACCATCACTGGTGACAAAATATTCCGGGTGGATAAGACCAAATTCAATATCGAAGGTTTTGACCAGCTTTTCAATCTGCGCCTTGATCTGTGGGCGGTAGGCTTCAAGCTCGGGGGAGGCGGGAACAAAGACCGAGTAGCCCAGGGTGACATATTCGGAGATGTTGAGAAACACAACCTTGCCATGGTGAACCCATGCCTCCACGGCGAACTCCCACCCATCCAGGTGCGATTCCATCAGTGCAGGAAACTCATCATCCGGGATCGCATCGACCTCATCGGGGGTGCGTATCACTCGGTGACCCAGGCTGCCCGCCTTGTCGAACGCCTTGAAGTGGATCGGGTCGTTGGGGTCACCGTCCAGTTTGAGCAGTGTCTGGTTGACCCGGCGCAGGAAGCGGACCACATCCTCCCTGTCGTGGGCTTCTTCGAAAATGCCAACCCGAATACCGCCCAGCTGGGCGCGCCGCTTCATCAGGGACTTGTCACGCATCAACATGGATTGCCCCAGCAGGCGGGGGTTGTCCAGCAATACCGCATTGATGGCGCCGGCCCATTCGACGGTTTCCTCAAACAGCGGCACGGCGACATCAACCCCCATCGCCTCGAGGGTTTCGGCTATCTCCATGGATCGGTCATTGAGTCGTTCAAAGTTCCAGGCCAGGTAAGGAATGTCATGCTGCTGACAGTACTCCTCGGCCCAGTCCGGTGCGACCACGACATAACGTCGATCGAAGGCCGCCGCCGCTTCAACGGCGTTGAGACTCCAGCCCAGCAGGGCGATATACCCCTTGTCGGGATTGACTTGCATATAGACTCTCCTCATTAGTCTGCAATGAAGCAGACAAAACCAATCACCCCCAGCCTAGCAGTGATAGGAGGAGATTACTGTGCCCATCGGAGAATCGGCGTGACCTTCTGCGCCTGCAATATTGATTCGGGCCAATCGGTTCGCAGCGGCCAAAAGTGTGGCGAGGGTGGAACAGGCGGTGTCGTCGAGGCTGAGGAACTGGGGTGAAAGGTTTGCCGCCGTTCAGACCGGAGTTGCGCGTGATGCCAGCCTCGAGGGATAAAACTCCAATGGAGCGGCTCACCGGTGCCGCTCCATTGGGGCGTGGTCATCGCTCAACGGCGCCGGGGCAGCATCGCCTTTATATCGCTATTGAGCGGCAAGCTGAAATCGTGGGAGCCCAGGATGATGTTGTCACTGGTACGCACCAGGCGCACGTTGACATAGACATATTGGCCGCCTATGGCATAGGTGCCAAGCAGTACGGCCTGGGCGTCGTGGGCCTTGACCAGCCTATTGAGCTTGCGCGAGAGCATCAGTTCTCCGGTACCCTCTTTGATAAACAGGCTTTCGCGCATTTTGACCTCGATGACGGGCACGCCCGGGTTTGGCGTCGGGCCGATCACCGCTTGCTCTGGAACAGCGCGGGGTCGAGTTCGTAGGGCAGCGGCAGCAGTTTGAGCAAGGGGCCTTCACGGCCGCCGAGGTGCAGCGGTAGTTGGTCGGCCTGCTCCTTGGCGATGACGGCCAGCAGCCTGTAACCGCCGGGGATGGGGGCCGCTCGCACCACCTGGCCGACTTCGTCCCGCTCCGCAACGGCCACCGGGTCGCCCGGTTGGGGGGCGGCCTTGCAGAAAACCTCCGCCAGATACATCGGCCTTTTGAGCTGGCCGCGGTGCTGCAGCCGGGTCACGATCTCCTGCCCGGTATAGCACCCCTTGGTGAAGCTGACGCCGCCAAGCGCCTGCAGGTTGAGCATCTGCGGAATAAAAGCCTCGGCGGTGGCCGGCGCCAGCTCCGGCACGGCGGCATCGATCTCGAGCAGCTCCCAGGCGTTGCGCTCCGCCGGGCTGGCGCCCTGCTCGACCAGCTCCAGCACCGCTGGCATCAGCCGGGCTTCGAACCAGCACTCCCGCCGCGCGCCCGGGCGTTCGGTCACCAGCAGATGGGTAATGCCAAGGTCGGCACTGAGCTGGTCACCGAGCTTCGCGGCGTCGGGGCCAAACAGGCCGATGCCGACCAGCGCCTCCTCCCGTTTGGCTTCGGCCTTGGAAAAAATGATGTATTTGTTCAGCAAGGCGAGGGCGTCTGCCGCCATGTCGCTGCGAACCCGCAGCCAATAGCCGGCGTCGCCAGCGCGCATCACCTGATAGAGGCTGTGTACCCGCCCCTTGATGGTGCAATGGGCCCCGGGCAGTGCTCCCAGACGGTCGACTTCATCCAGGTCGCAGGTCAGCTGTCCCTGCAGAAAGTCATGCGCCGCGGGGCCCCGCACCGAGATGATGCTGTAGTCGGTCAGGGGGACATAGCGGGTGGTGTGCCGCGGGGCGGGCGCTTTGGTCAGCCTGTCATTTTCCAGTTCAAACCCCGGCTGCCTGAGCCGGTCGACCCAATCTGTGTGCATGGTGTTCTCCGTCGCGAGCTGATCGATGGGTGGCCCGGTGTGTCGGCCACCCCTTTTTGCCAGAGTGCCGGTGGCGCTAACAGACCCGCCGCGCCAGTCCCAGCCGCTCACCCATCCGTACCGGGCTGCCCGCCGATAGGCCCTCCAGCCACTGCAGGCTGCCCTTGGGGAAGAGCAGTATGACAGTCGATCCCAGTTTGAATCGGCCCATCTCGGCACCCTGCTCCAGCCGGGGCGGGGTGGCGTCAAAGCGGTCCAGGAGCAGAGGCTGGCGCGGTAGTGGTGCCACCTGGCCGCGCCAGACGGTCTCGATGCCGGCCACGATCATCGCTCCCACCAGCACCATCGCCATGGGGCCCAACGCCGTATCGAAGATCGCCACCAGGCGCTCGTTGCGGGCAAACAGGTTTTCCACGCCCGCGGTCGTGGTGGCGTTGACCGAATAGAGATCGCCCGGAATGTAAACCGTTTCGCGCAGGGTTCCGGTCAGCGGCATGTGTACCCGATGGTAATCCCGCGGCGACAGGTAGAGCGTGGCGAATTCACCGTCGATGAAGGGGTCGGCCCGTTGGCTGTCGCCACCGAGCAGGGTGGTCAGTGCGTAGCCGCGCCCCTTGGCCTGAAAGATGCGGCCATACTGGAGGGTTCCCCGCTGACTGATGGTGCCATCGACCGGTGACAGCACCGCCCCCGGGGTGGTGTCCAGGGGGCGAGCGTCCGCCTTCAAGGCGCGGGTGAAAAAGGCGTTGAAGTGCGGGTAGGCCGCCGGGTCCGGCTGCAGCGCCTCGCTCATGTCTACGTCGTAGTAGCGACGGAAGCCGTCGATGAGCCGGTTCTTGATCCAGGGGGTGCGGCACTCGGCGAGGCGCCCCACCAGGCGTGACAGCAGATGTTGGGGCAGAAGATGCTGCAGCAGAACGAACAGGGTCTTTTTCAAGGTGGGGTTCACTCCTTGGTGGATTGCTCGATTGGCAGCTCGGGGCGATTGCCCCACTCAAACCAGGAACCGTCGTAGCAGGATAGCTGCCGCATACCCAGCCATCTACCCGCCAGCCAGGTGAGGCCCGAACGCCGGTGGGTCTGGCAATGGGTGACCACCGGCTGATCGAGGCCGATGCCCGCCTGTTGCAGCAGCCGTTTCAGTTCGGCTTCCGGCTTCAGTCTCGGTACCGGGCCGGGCTGCAGCAGATCGCTCCACTCCAGATGGCGCGCCCCGGGGATATGCCCCCCTCTGAGGGCGTTGACTACTTTCTCCCCGGAAAATTCGGCCGCCGAGCGGGCATCCCAGACGGTGAGCTGCTTCCGCTCCAGCGCCGCCACGATCTGCTCTGCGCTCATGATCAGCTCAGGATGGCTAAAACCGACCTGGCGTTCGGTGGGAGTGGGCGCATGGGCCGACCTTTCCAGCTCGAATCCGGCGGCCTGCCAGCCGGGCAACTGGCCGTTCAACACCGAGGCGCGCGGGTGGCCGATGCAGTTGAGCGTCCACACCAGCCGCCCGGCCCAGGGGCCCATCTGATCATCATAGGCCACCACCTGGGTTTCAGGGCGGATGCCCAGCTCGGAAAGCAGGCGCGAAAGTTGCGCCTCGGTGGGTATCCGATTGGGAACGGGGCCAGCGCCGCGCAGCAGCCGGGCGGGATCGAGCAAAACGGCACCGGGCAGATGCCCTTGAGCGTAATGCTCCCGGCTGGAAAGATCGATGATCAGCAGATCCGGGTGGTTCAGCTGCGCCTGTAGACTCTGGGGTTCGACCAGCAGCGGTAGTGTCAGCATATTATGGGTACGACCATTCAGATATGGTACGGCTGATCATAACGGAGCGGGCGGCAACTCTCAAAGGGTCAGCTTGTTGCGCACTCTGAGAGGGGGTGCTAATTTCGATGCGCTAACGTCCAAGAGGAATAAAAATAATGATGACGCGACGAAACTTTTTGACCGGTACGACCGGCCTGCTGTGTGGGGCAACGGTTCTGCCGGCCTGGGCGGGGCTGGTTGGTGATCCGCGCACCGATCTGCGCCCTGTGTTGTTGCTCTCGGAGCATCCCGATCCCCGCCTCCCCTTTTCCCCAAGGGGGGTATCGCTCGAGCACCACCCCCTGAGTCTGGAGCGTGCCGCGGCGATTTCCCACCAGGCGGAGGGGCCGTTGTCGGTCGACAACTACTCTGCCCTGGTCGCTCTGGGGACGCCCGCCGCCATTTTCGCTCTTCGCACCCAACTGGGCAGCCGCTGGCGAGTCGTCATGCGCGGCATGCACGGCGCGAAAGCTGCGCGGCTGCATGAGATCCACGCCCCCGCCTCCCTGGCGGGCTCTTTGGCCGGGGCCGTGGGCGCCGCGCGCGATGAGTACGACTTTGCCGGCAACCTGCTGGCTCTCGATCTGGACCCCCGCGAGCTTTTCAAGCAAAAGCGGATTTCGCGGCTGCACCAGGCGCAGTGCTGGGCTGACACGGCCAGGGCCTCTCTGCTCGCCTTGCCGGGGAGGGCTGTCTGATGGAGAGAATACTTCCGCCGCAGGTGAACGGTGAGGCTTTCCGTGGGTTTGTGGCCGAGGCGCAAAAAGCGGTGGGTCGGGATTACGTCTACCTCGATCTCGAATGGGAATTGCCCGCCTACAATGACGAATATGCCACCCTGCCCAAGGCGCTGCATCAGCCCTCCGCCGCCGTCGCCCCGGCGAACGTGGCCCAGGTGCAGGCCGTTGTTCGCGCCGCAGGACGATACGGCATCCCGCTGTGGCCGATCTCCACGGGTAAAAATTTCGCCTATGGCGGCCCTGCCCCCCGGCTGGCCGGTGCGGTGGTGCTGGACCTCAAACGGATGAATCGGATCCTCGAGGTAAATGAAAAACACGCCTACGCCGTGGTGGAGCCCGGCGTGAGCTACATGGATATGTATCGGCATCTGCAAAGCATCGGCTCCAAACTGTGGATCGACCCCGCCGCGCCGGGCTGGGGCGGCATGTTGGGCAATCTGGTGGACCATGGAGCCGGTTACACCCCGTATGGTGATCACCTGCTGATGCAGTGCGGCATGGAGGTGGTGCTCGCTGACGGCACGATCGCCCACACCGCCATGGGTGCCCTGCCCGGCAGCCGCACCACACACCTCTACAAATACGGGTTGGGGCCATGGGCCGACGGGCTTTTTACCCAGTCCAATTTTGGCGTGGTGACCCGGATCGGCATCTGGCTGATGCCGGAGCCGCCGGGCTACACCCCCTTCATGATCACTTACGAGCGCGAGGAGGATCTGTACGAGGTCACCGAGCGGGTTCGTCCGCTCAAGCTCAACAACATCATTCCCAACGCCGCCACCACCGTGGAGATGCTCTGGGAGGCGGCCGTGCAAAAGCAGCGCCGTCACTACCACACCGGCAAGGGGCCCTTGCCGGAGTCGGCGAGAAAGAAACTGCGTGCCGATCTGCAGATCGGGGTGTGGAATTTTTATGGGGCTGTCTATGGCCCGGCGCCGATCATGGAAAACAACCTCGAGATCATCCGTGACTCGCTCACGTCGATCCCGGGGGCGAAAATCTACTTCGACGACGATCGCAAGGGGGATATCGGCTGGGAGTACCGCAGGCAGCTCATGCGCGGCATCCCCAATATGACCGAGTACAACCAGATGAACTGGATCCCCAACGGCGGACACATGGACTTCTCTCCCATCTCCCCCGTCACCGGCGAGGATGCGATGCGCCAGTACAGTCTGATCCGGGATCGTGTCAACCGGGCCGGGTTCGATTACATCGGCGAGATGCTGGTTGGTTGGCGTGACATGCACCACATTTTTGCCCTTGTTTATGATCTGCAGGATGAGGCGGAAAAGCGTCGGGCGAACCAGCTGTTTGGCGAGCTGATCGATGCCGCCGCGGCCGAAGGGTATGGTGAATATCGCACCCACCTCGATTTCATGGACAAAATAGCGGGCACCTATAACTGGAATGACGCCGCCCAACAGCGACAGCGGGAGCGGTTGAAGGATGCCCTCGATCCAAGCGGCATACTGGGGCCTGGCAAGATGGGGATCTGGCCCCAACGGCTGCGGAAGGAGGGAGTCTGATGAAAACATTGCTATCGCTGGCCGTGGGGCTTGGTTTGGGCACTCTTTCATCCACACTGCTCGCCGAGCCCGATGGCCGGGCGCTGTTCGAACAATATTGTACCGTCTGCCATGATCGCGGCATGGAGTATCCGGGTACGGCGCGACTCGCTGATCGCTGGCCGCAACAGCCATCGTTGCTGGATCGAGAGCCGCTGGAGCCGGATTATGTGCGCCGGATTGTCCGCCACGGGCTCAATATGATGCCCCCCTTTAGACCCTCTGAGATCAGTGCCCGCGAGTTGGATGCGCTGGCGCGCTACCTCTCCACTTCCGCCGCGCAAAAAAACAAGATAGAGGACAAAGAAAAATGATGCTACAGACCCAATTGTGGATCGACGGTCAATGGGTGAGCGCTGCCAATAAAAGCACGTTCGTCGACCTTCGACCGGAAGATGATCAGGCGTTTGCGGTGGTGGCCAAGGCCGGCCCTGCCGATGTCGATGCGGCGGTGGCGGCGGCCGATGCCGCCTTCCAAACCTATCGCCAGACCCTCGCCCGGGAACGGGAGGCGTGGCTGATGCGGGCCGC
Organism: Pseudomonadota bacterium; assembly: GCA_034189745.1. GTDB lineage: Bacteria > Pseudomonadota > Gammaproteobacteria > Pseudomonadales > Balneatricaceae > Marinobacterium. Next base: position 33,139 of record JAXHUI010000003.1, on the reverse strand, counting down.
GCAGCTACTGGAAGAGCGGGCCGAGGCCTTTGAAGAGGTGCTGATCGAGGAGATCGGTTCCCCGGTGATGAAGGCTCGGTTCGAGATCCAGTACGCCATCGGCCACCTGCGCGCCGCCGCGGGTATCCCCCGGCGCGTTTGTGGCCAGACCCTCCCCTCGGACGCGCCGGGGCGGGTGGGGCTCAGCATCCGTGAGCCGTTGGGGGTCGTTGCCTGTATCACCCCCTTCAATGTCCCTCTGATCAAGGCGATGAAGCAGTGTACCGGTCCGCTGGCGACCGGCAATACGGTGGTCATGCTGGCCTCGGAGGAGGCGCCGGTGCTGGCCGTCAGGGTGGCGGAGCTGTTTCACCACGCCGGCTTTCCGGCCGGTGCCTTCAATCTGCTGACGGGAATCGGCCATGAGATCGGTGACCGTCTGGTCGAGGCGCCGGCGGTTCGGGCCGTGAACTTCACCGGCTCCACCCGGGTGGGGCGCCACCTCTCCGAGCTGTGCGGTCGCCACTTCAAGCGTTCGTTGTTGGAACTCGGCGGGAAAAACCCCCTGTTGATCCTGGAGGATGCGGATCTGGAGCTGGCGGTGGCGGATGCCGTGAAAAGCATGTTTCTCTATCAGGGGCAGGCCTGCATGGCCGCCAGTCGCATTCTGGTAGCGCGTCCCCTGTATGCTGCTTTCCTCGAGCGCTTTACCGCCGCGGCCGAGTCTTTGAATCTGGGCCCGCTGAGTGACCCCGCCACCGTGATCGGTCCGATTATCTCCGAACGTCAACGGCAGCGGATACGGGAGCATATCGCCGACGCCCGGGCCAAAGGCGCACAGGTTCTGACCGGGGGGGATTGGAGCGGCAACCGCTGCCACCCCACCATCCTCACGGGGGTGAGCGAGAGCATGACCTGCTACCGGGAGGAGACCTTCGGCCCGGTGACGGCGGTGTATCCGGTAGATGATCTCGAACAGGCCCTGCAGTTGGCCAACGATACCTCTTATGGTCTTTCGGCGGCGGTGTATACCCGCAACCTCGACTGGGCGATGCAGGCTTCGCGTCGGCTCCGGGCGGGGATGGTGCATGTAAACGCCCCCACGCTGTACGACGAGCCCCACGTGCCCTTTGGTGGCGTCGGTGATTCCGGCATGGGCCGCGAGGGCACGGTGACCGACATCGACCACTGCACCGAATGGAAGTGGATCACGATCCAGGGGGGTGCCCATGGACAGTGAAAAGAACACGGGGCTCTCAGCCTCGGCAAAGGCTACCGCCGCGGGTCTCGGGTGCCTGCGGGATTTTCTCGACCTGCTGGCGCGGCGTAACCAGATGGTGGTGTGGCATGACCCGGTGAGACCCGAGCCCGACATCCGTAACGTTTCGGTTGCGGCCGGGAACGATGTCGCCAGCGGGCCGGCTGTGTTGCTCGACAACGTGCAGGGTTACCCCGGCCACCGCATCGCCACCAATGTGCTGGGCAGCTTCGCCAACCTGGCACTGTTGCTGGGTCTGCCCAAAAGCGCCAGCGTGCGGGAGATGTTTTTTGAGATGGTGAGCCGATGGGGGTCGGATAAACCCCTGCTCGAGCGGATACCGCGTGAGCAGGCGCCCATCTGCGCGAACCATATCGATCGGGAGATCAATCTGTACGAGCTCCTGCCCCTGTATCGCATCAACGAGATGGATGGGGGGTTCTACATCGCCAAGGCGTGCGTCGTGACCCGCGACCCGTTGGAGCCGGATAATTTCGACAAACAAAATGTCGGCATCTACCGCATCCAAGTGATGGGGCCGGACACGCTGACCATTCTCTCCATCCCCTCCCATGACGCCGGTCGCCAGATGATGGCCGCCGAAGCCCACGGCAAGCCGTTGCGGGCCTCGATCATGATCGGCAACCATCCGGCGATGACCCTGTTTGGCGGCACCCCGGTGGGCTACGACGAATCGGAATTCGCCTATGCCTCACAGGTGTTTGGTTCGCGTCTGCGCCTGACCCAGGCGCTCAATGGGACAGAGATTTTGGCCGACAGCGAGATGGTGATCGAGACCGAGATGGTGCTCAACGAGCGCGAGACCGAAGGGCCCTTTGGCGAGTTCCCCGGCAGTTACAGTGGGGTGCGCAAGGTACCCCTGTTCAAGGTCACCTCGGTGAGCCACCGCCACGATCCGATCTTTGAAAATATCTACATCGGTCGAGGATGGACGGAGCACGACACCCTGATCGGGCTTCCCACCTCGGTGCCGATCTACTCGGCCCTGAAAAAGGATTTTCCCGAGGTACAGGCGGTCAACGCCATGTACCAGCATGGTTTGACCGCCATCATCTCGGTGCGCAACCGGGTGGCGGGTTTTGCCAAGTCGGTGGCGATGCGGGCGTTGGGTACCCCCCACGGCGTCATGTATCTGAAAAACATCATTCTGGTGGATGAGTTTGTCGACCCCTTCAACCTGGAGGAGGTGATCTGGGCGTTGTCCACCCGCACCCGGGCGAATGACATCATGGTGTTGCCCAATATGGCGATGGTGCCGATCGATCCGGCCGCGGAGGTGCCCGGAAAAGGGCATCGGCTGATCATCGATGCAACCAGTTTCATGGCCCCGGATAATCTCGGTGCCGATCCACACCTGGTGAGCCGACCGGCGGGCGCAGAGATCGACGCCCTGCTGCAGCGGCTGAAATCGATGCAGGTGCAAGGAGGAGAAGATGAGTGAGATCTGTCCGCGCTGTGAAACGCGCAGCGCCACCCGGGTCCATTCGGGTCATGAGCAGGGTAAAAAGGTGTGGGAGGTTTGGCACTGTGGTCATTGTGCGTTTACCTGGCGTGACAGTGAGCCCCCCGCGGTCATCGATCCGAGCCAGCGGCCCCGCTGGGCGCAGCTAACCGGCGTTGATCTGGATCGGTTGCGTCAACTGTTCGAACCACAACAATCTCGGGGGAGAAAATAATGGCAGTAGAAAACTTTGCCAAGCGGCTGGAAGCGGCGGGGCTGGCGCTGGAAGCGATAACGGATCGCTCCATCCTGCACCAGGGCGTCGGCGTCGAGGGGCGCCATCCCGAGCAGCGGGTGCGGCCGGCCTCCGTGGAGGAGCTGGCGTTGGTTTTGCCGGCGGCCAAAGCGTCCGGCGTTTCACTTTGGATCGCCTGGAACCAGGCGGGTAACGCCCTCGTGGTGCCTCCGGCCGGCGGCGCCGCTCCGGTATTGCTGGAGCTGTCGCGTCTGAACCGGATCGTCGAGGTGGACGCCGCCTCCGGCTACGCGCTGGTGGAGCCCGGCGTCAGCTACGCGCAACTGGCGGCCCACCTGAAGGAAAACGGCTTGGCGTTGTGGCTCGATGCCGGTGCCGACGCCGACGCCTCCATCACCGGCAGCATCTGGGAGCGCAGCTTCGGCTACACCGCCTATGGCGATCGCATGATGATGCAGTGCGGAATGGAGGTGATGCAGACCGACGGCAGCCTGGTGCGCACCGGCATGGGGGCGATGCCCGGTGAGAACAGCTGGCAGCTGTTCAAATACGGCTTTGGCCCCTACGCCGATGGCATCTTCACCCAGAGCGCCTATGCGGTGACCACCAAAATGGGCTTTTGGGTATCACCGCAACCGCCCGCTTACCGACCGTTCGTCTGGCGCGTCGATGACGACGATCGATTCGTGGCGGCGATGGAGGCGGTGCGCTCCCTGCGGATCAACATGGTGGTGCCCAATACCCTCGTGGCTGTGGATGAGCGCAGTGAGCGGCGGCTTACCGGGGAGGGCGACCCCGGTGGCTGGAATATATACGGCGCGCTTTATGGACTGGAGAAAAATGTCGACGCGGTGTGGACCATGCTCGAGGGGCTTGCCGGCCAGCTCGGCGGCATCACCATGCAGCCGCTCGCGCCCGAGGCGGAGCGCACCGCCCTGATGTCGGGGCGGCCGGCGCCGCGGTATCGAGCCTTTCTCGATGGCGCCAGGGGGCGGATGTTGCGGCTCTGTTTCGCCATGCCGATCGAAGGCGACAGCGCACGGGCGTTCGTGCGCGGCACCCACCAGATCGCGCAGGGAAGCGGCTGCCAGATTGTGATCGAGCAGGGCACCGCGTGGCGCTCTCTGCTGGCCGAGGCGTTCATCCTGTTCGAGCCGGGAGCGGTCGATTCCGCGCTGGAGCTTGGCCGGCGCCTCATCACCCACTGGGCGCAGCAGGGGATCGGTGTGGTCCGCGCCAGTCCCGCCCTGCAACCGGTGGCGCTGCAGCAGTACAGTGACGCGGGCTTTGTCGCGTTGCGCTCGCGACTCGAAGAGGCGCTGGCGTGAGCAGTGAGATCGCCGCCGGATCTGAGCAGCCCCCTCGCCGGCGGCTGGTGGTGGCGGTCACCGGGGCCTCCGGCGCGCTGCTGGGGTTGCGTTTGCTGCAGCTGATGCAGGGGGTGCCGGAGTGGGAGACCCATCTGGTGCTCTCCCCGGCGGCGGTGGTCACGGCGCAACAGGAGCTGGAGGTGGGGCGTGATCGGTTCCAGCAACTGGCCACCTGCGTGTATGGGCACAAGGATATCGGCGCGGCCATCGCCAGTGGGTCGTTTCGCACCGAGGGGATGGTGGTGATCCCCTGCTCCATGAAAACCCTCTCGGGGATCGCCCATGGCAGCAGCGACAATCTGGTGACGCGGGCCGCGGATGTCACGCTCAAGGAGCGCAGGCGGCTGGTGCTGGTGACGCGGGAGGCGCCGCTGAATCTCATCCAGTTGCGCAACATGGTGGCCGTGACCGAGGCCGGGGGGATCATCTTTCCTCCGGCGCCCGCCTTCTACCTTGGCTTGCAGGATCTGGACGCGGTTGTGACCCAGATCGTGGGGCGCGTTCTGGATCAGTTCGGGGTACACCTGCCGGTGGTCGAGCGCTGGCGTGGGCTCAAGCCAGCGGCGCCGGGGGCGCTTTGACTTTGAAATGCTCCACGGCCGCCCGGAGCTTTGGCGGGCGCTCAGGCGCCAAACCGTTGCGGTTCACAACACCGGCGGGGGCCGTTTCGGTGGCGTACCCTCTTTTGAACGCGACCCCCTGCCCGATGGCGGGTTAGAGCCGTTTCAATGCCAGCGTCGCCGCGGCGCAGAGTTGACGGAACTGCTCATATTGGAACGGCGATAGCCGCTGGACCTCGTCGCCGTCATCGGCGTAGATGATCGCCAGCGGTTCTCCCTTGTTGAAAACGGACATCAGCAGGTAGTCGCCGCTGTGTGCCGCTTCCATGAAGGCCTCCGGTAGCATCGCCCGCAGCGTGTTGCGTTTGTCGTCATCGAGCCAGATGCCAGCCGGCTTTTCGGTCAACCGCTTGAACAGGCTGGGAATCTCGCTGTCGATGGTGAGCTGGTTGATCGCCGCCGTGGCGCTGATTCCCAGGGTGCGAGCGCAGTGCAAGCGATGTTTTTTCGGGTCGAGCAGCAGCAGGGCGACGCGAGCGAGTCCCAGCCCTTGGTGGAGCCCCTGCAGCAACGCCTGCAGTATGTGGGCCGGTTTGGTGTGGAGCGGGTAGCCGTGTTGCAGCCGCTGCAGAATCTGTGTGTAGAGCTCCTTCCGGGCATGGGCGTTGACCGGAGGCGATTGGACCGGCGCCGGGTCCGGGGTGGAGGGGCGAGCGGGCTCGGGGGTTTCGGGCAGGGGTTTTTCCGGCAGCGGATAGCGCTGTTGCAGCCGCTGCAGCTCCCGGCTTTCGATCAGCCCCGACAGGATCTCATCGGAGGGCAGGAAAAGCAGCTGGGCGGCAGGGCTCAGAGTGCCGGGCACATGATACTGACGCGAGGCGTCGGCACAGGTCTGATGCAGTTGTGCAACCACCCGGTCGCGGGGGCGGCTCAAAAAATCGGCGGCGATGTCGTAAAGGCGAAGGGTTTTTTTGCTGCGCCAGCCATGGGTGGTGGTCAGGGCCAGCCAGTTGCCCAGTTTGACCGGGAAGAACCGCTCCTGTGTCAGCTGGTTTATCCTGCGCAGCTCCCCCTGTCCCAGTCTGGGATCATTCAAGGCCCGGCGATGCAGCAAGCGCAGCTCGGTGCGCGTGGGTGAGGTGTCGTGGTCCAGTGCCGCCAGCGTCAGTGCCGGTAGATCCCAGCGCTGTGCCAGCTCGGCACTGAGTGCCTGGACCGTGCAGCCAAAAATATCCTGTTCGGCCAGGGCGACATCCACTTTTTCCAGCAGCACTTTTTTCTGGTACTCATGCTTGTGCAGGGGGGCGTGCAGCCACAGCAGCCAGTGGCCGAAGCCGTACAGCAGCGCCGCCAGGCGAACCTCTTCAACAAACGGCAGTCCGCGCTGCCGGCACAGCTCGGCCGCCTGATTGGCGGCGTGCTGGCTGTCGGCGATGGCCCGAAAGTACATCTTTTGCTGCATGCTGCGCGGGCTGACCCTGAGGCCCTGCAGCCCCTGCGCCAGCTCGGAGAGTTGATCCAGACCAACGGAATTGACGGCATGATCGATGCTGGTAACGCTCGAGCCCTTGGCCGCGTGGCGTCGCTGCGCGATGCGGGTGACCTGCAGGGTGAGTACCGGGTCGGAGCGGATCAGTTGGGAGAGCTGTCGCAGGGTTGTGTTGTCGTTTTGCAGCAGCCGTTTGAACCGGGTCAGTACACTCACTCGGATCGGCAGGGTGCGCTCGGCCAGGTAATCGGCCCAGGCTTCGGAGCCGTAAAGGCATGGGGTGCTGCTCATGGCTGTGCCGCGTCCTCCTTCGGTTAGCGTTTGTTCTGCATCGAATCGAGAATTTGCCGGTAGCTGTTGAAGCGCTGCTCACTGACGCGGCCGTCGACCACCGCCGCACGAAATGCACAGCCCGGCTCCTGTTCATGGCGGCAGTCGCGGAAGCGGCACTGCCCCTGCAGTTGCGCCAACTCACGAAAGCCGCTCAGCACCTGCTCTTGGCTCATGTGCCAGAGGCCAAACTCGCGGATGCCGGGGGAGTCGATCAGATCACCGCCCCCCGGAAGGTGGAACAAGCGCGCCGTCGTCGTGGTGTGGCGACCCGTGCGCGACTGCTCGGAGAGGACGCCCACGCGCAGAGCGGCAGCCGGCAGCAGGCTGTTGATCAGGGAGGATTTTCCCACCCCGGACTGGCCCACAAAGGCACTGGTATGGCCGGCCAGGAGCGCCCGCAGCTGGTCCAGACCGTGCTGACTGGCGGTGGATGCCTGCAGGGTGCGATAGCCCAGGGAGTGGTACAGCTCCAGCAGCGGGTCGAGTCGTCGGCGGTTGTCAGCGTCGAGCAGGTCGGCCTTGTTCAGCAGCAGTACCGGCTCGATCGCGCTGGCCGCGGCGGCGACCAGATAACGGTCGATCAGGTTGGCGTGGGGGTGGGGCTCGACCGCGATCACGAGGATGATGAGGTCGATATTGGCGGCCACCGGTTTCAGCTCACCGTAGTTATTGGGCCGCAGCAGCTCACTGCGGCGGTCGAGGGCGGCCACCACAACACCACCATCCGGCGTGCGCCGCCAGATGACGCGATCGCCGGTGACCAGTTGACCCAGGTGGGTGCGCAGGTGGCAGCGCACACACGCCCCGCCGCGGCCACTTTCGAGGGGCTCCAGCTCGACCTGGCGGCCGAAATGGGCGACGATCAGCCCCTCCTGTTCGGGGCCCAACTCGCCCCCCTCCAGTTGCGCCTCGACCAGGGCATCCTGGCGCGTGGCACGGGCTGCGCGTTCGGACTGAATCCTGTCGATGCGCCACGCCTGACGACGACTGACCTTGCGTTTTCCCATCCGGCGGTTATCACTCGCTCACAGCTTTGTTGGTTGACGTGCTAAGGTATTCCAAAGCGGGAAAAATTGACAGTCTGGCCAGGGGAGAAAGGGTGCATGGCACTGAAGGACAATCTGGTTTGGGTCGATCTGGAGATGACCGGCCTGAATCCTGACACCGACCGCATCATCGAGATGGCGGCCATCGTGACCGATAGCGATCTGAACCTGGTGGCGGAGGGGCCGGTGCTCGCCGTACATCAGCCGGATGCGGTGTTGTCACACATGGATGCGTGGTGCACCCGCCAGCACGGCCAGTCCGGGCTGACCGACCGGGTCCGCGCCAGCACCATCTCCGAAGCGGAGGCGCAGCAGCGGATGCTGGCGTTTCTGCGCCAGCACAGCGAACCGGGAGCCTCCCCCATGTGCGGTAACAGCATCGGCCAGGATCGCCGATTTCTCTGCCGCTATATGCCGGAACTGGAGGCGTTTTTTCATTATCGCAACCTCGATGTGAGCACCATCAAGGAGCTGGCGCGGCGCTGGAAGCCCGGCATCATGGATGGCTTCAAGAAGAACAACACCCATCTGGCGCTGGATGATATCCGCGAGTCGATCGAAGAGCTGCGCTACTACCGGCGCCATTTTTTCCGCCTGTGAGGCGGCGCCCACACGCGGCCTACTCCGGCAGGCGGCCCGCGCCGGGGTGATCGAGCAGCGGCAGGGGGCGCGCCTTGGTGCGCTCACGCAGTTGCTGCAGGGCCCAGTCGATATGCTCGCGCAGCAGCTCTGCGGCGGTGGCGCGGCGCTGGTGCAGCGCCGCCTCCACCGCCGCGCCGCCGCTACCGTTGCCCAGCGCCACCGCCAGATTGCGCTGCCAGCTTTCATAGCCGGCCCGGCGGATCGCCGACCCCTCCGTGCGCGCCAGAAAAGTGGCCTCGTCCCAGAGAAACAGCTCCAGCAGCGCGGCCGTATCAAGTCCATGGCGGGGCTGGAAATCGGCCTCGCTGGAGCGTCGGGCGAAGCGGTTCCAGGGGCAGATCAGCTGACAGTCGTCACAGCCGAAAATGCGATTGCCCATCAGGGGGCGCAGCTCGTGCGGGATGCTGCCCCTGTGCTCGATGGTCAGATAGGAGATGCAGCGGCGGGCGTCGAGCCGATAGGGCTCGGGAAAGGCGTTGGTCGGGCACACATCCAGACAGGCACGGCAGCGGCCGCAGTGCGGCTGCGCCGCCGCACCCTCCACCGGGAGGGGGAGGTCGATGAACAGCTCACCTAGCAAAAACCATGAACCGGCCCGGCGATCGAGCAGCAGGGTATGTTTGCCGATCCAGCCCAGCCCGGCGTTGCGTGCCAGCGCCCGCTCCAGAATCGGCGCGCTGTCCACGAAGGGGCGAAACTGCACCTCCACCCCCTCCACCTGATCGTTGAGCCAGCGGCCGAGCTGTTTCAGCCGCTGGCGCATCAGTTTGTGGTAGTCGCGTCCCAGCGCGTAACGGGCGATGTAGGCCCGATCCGGATCGCGCAGCACCGCGGTGAGCGGCGCTGGCGGCAGATAATTCATCCGCAGCACAATGATGCGGCGGGTGCCCGGCAGTAGCCGCGTGGGATCGAACCGTTTCTCCAGATTCCGGGTCAGGTATCCCATCTCGGCGTGATACCCCGCCGCCAGCCAGCGTAGGTAGGGTTCCCGTTCGGCGCTGGCGTCGGGCCGGGTGATGGCGCAATCGTGAAAGCCCAGTTGGCGGGCCTTGCGCTGCAGCGCTTGAGCGATCTGCTGCAGCTGTTCGGGTGGGTAGTCAGACATGGGGAAACGGTTGCCATCGCACTCGGTCCATCCACTCTTTATAATGGACCGACAGGAATAGGAGTTTGTCAATCATGAGCAGATCGAGCCTGCCCAGCGCATTATACACAGCAGCCCAGAGCCGCGCCCTGGATCGGATCGCCATCGAGCGGTTCGATATCCCCGGGTTTCGCCTGATGCAGCGAGCGGGTCATGCCGCCTTTGCCGAGTTGCTCCGGCGCTGGCCGCGGGCGCGCTGCCTGACCATCGCTTGCGGTGGCGGCAACAACGGTGGCGATGGCCTGGTCGTGGCCGGACTGGCCCGGCAGCGGGGGATGCGGGTGCAGTTACTGGTGCTGGCGGACGACTACGCCGAGCGGCTGCGGGGCGAGGCGCTGGCCGCCTGGCGCTGGGCCCAGGCGGTGGGGGTGCAGCCCCAGCGCTGGCGCCCCGGCACGGAGTTGTGCGGCGATGTGCTGGTGGATGCCCTGCTGGGCACCGGCATCGAGGGTGAGGTCGGGGGTGAAACCGCCGAGCTGATCGGGCAGTTCAATCGCAGCCATCGGCCGGTACTGGCCGTGGACATTCCCTCCGGCCTCTGCAGCGATACCGGTGCCGTGTTGGGGGTGGCGATCGAGGCGGACGTGACGGTGACCTTCATCGCCCTCAAACAGGGGTTGCTGACCCACGCGGGGGTGGATCATTGCGGGGAATTGACGTTTGACGCTCTGCTGCTGCCGGATGAGGTGTACGAGGAGATATCCCCCAGCGCCTTCCGCACCGACCGGGACGACCTGGTCAAGCTGCTGCCGCCGCGCCGGCGCTCCGCGCACAAGGGAGCGTTCGGTCATCTGCTGGTGATCGGTGGTGATCACGGTATGGGGGGGGCGGCGCTGATAGCCGCGCAGGCGGCCGCTCGCAGCGGAGCGGGGCTGGTATCGCTGGCGACCCGGCCTGAACATCTGCCAGCGGCACTGAGCCGAACCCCCGAAGTGATGGCCACCGGGATCGATTCCGGTCAGGCGTTACAGCCTTTGCTGGCGCGGCCCGATCTGTTACTGGTCGGCCCGGGCCTGGGGCAAGGGGCGTGGGGCGAGCAGCTGCTGCAGCTGGCGCTCGCCAGTGGCAAACCGCTGCTGCTGGATGCGGATGCGCTCAACCTGTTGTCACAGCGGCGACATCTGCAGGCCGGGCGGCATGACTGGATTCTCACCCCGCACCCGGGAGAAGCGGCCCGCCTGCTGGGCCAGCAGGTCGCGCAGATAGAGCGGGACCGTTTTCGGGCGGTGCGTGAGCTGCAACGGCAACTGGGCGGTACCGTGGTGCTCAAGGGAGCCGGCAGCCTGAGTTTCGATGGCGACGGCTTGCATCTGTGCAGTGCCGGCAATCCGGGGATGGCCTGTGGTGGCATGGGGGATCTGCTCTCCGGCGTCATCGCCGCCCTGCGGGCACAGCGACTGAGCCCGATCGATGCGGCCCGCGTCGGTGTCTATGCCCATGCCCGAGCCGCCGACCTGTGTGCCCAGGAGCAGGGGGAGCGGGGGTTGCTGGCAACCGATCTGGCCGAGCGGGTGAGGCGAGTGCTCAATGGGCTCGATTGAAGCTGGGCCGCAGAGGGAACTTTTCCTGGCCGATGAAGCCGAAACGGTCCGTTGCGGCGCGCAGCTGGCCCGGGCGGTGAGCGGTGGAGCCATCATCTTTCTGCTGGGTGAGCTGGGAGTGGGCAAAACCACCTTCACGCGTGGGGTGCTGCTCGGCTGTGGCCACCGAGGGGCGGTGAAGAGCCCGACCTACACCCTGGTCGAGCCCTATGAGACGCCCGCCGGTGTCGTATACCATTTCGACCTGTACCGACTCGGTGATCCCGAGGAGCTGGAATATCTCGGCATCCGTGACTACTTTGACAGTGACGCGCTCTGTTTGATCGAATGGCCCCAGCGGGGCGAGCCGCTGTTACCGCTAGCCGATCTCGAGATCGGGCTCACCCTCGAGGGGAGCGGGCGCAGATTACGCCTGCGAAGTCACACTCAAAAGGGGGCCACCATGGCCGATACGCTGTGGAAGATCCGCAATTCGGATACGGGCTGATGAATAACGTGCGCATACTGCTGAGCTCACTCCTGCTGCTGATGCTGGTGCCGCTCGCTCAGGCGGCGCAGGAGATTCAAAATGTCCGTGCCTGGCTGGCGCCGGACAACACCCGCTTGGTGTTCGACCTCAGCGGGCCGGTCGAGCACAAGCTGTTCACCCTGTCGGACCCCGAGCGGGTGGTCATCGATATCGAGCATGTGAAGCTGAACGCCTCCCTGGAAGGGTTGGGGCTGGAGGGCAGCCCGGTCAGCCAGATCCGCCACGGCCCGCGTGGAGATGGCGTGCGAATCGTGCTGGATCTCAACGGCGAGGTGCGCCCCAAGAGTTTCGACTTGAAACCGAATGAGCAGTATGGCCATCGTCTGGTGGTCGATCTGGGGATGGGCGAGGAAGCGGTCGTGACCCGATCCGTGGTGCCGGTGCCGGGCGGGGAGAGCAAACGGGATCTGGTGATCGTGATCGATGCCGGGCACGGCGGGGAGGATCCCGGCGCCATCGGCCCCGGTGGCATCAAGGAGAAGGCGGTGGTGCTCAGGATCGCCAAGGAACTCGAGCGGTTGATCGATGCCGAGCGCGGCTACCGGGCCGTGCTGACCCGCACGGGAGACTACTACATCAGCTTGCGTGGCCGTACCCAGAAGGCGCGCCAGAGCAACGCCGATCTGTTCGTCTCCATCCACGCGGATGCTTTCCGGGATGCTCGCGCCCGTGGGGCTTCGGTCTGGGTGCTGTCGGGGCGGGGAGCCACCAGTGAGATGGGCCGCTGGTTGGCCCAGCGCGAAAACAGCGCCGACCTGATCGGTGGCGTCGGCAGCCTCAGTCTGGATGACAAGGATGATATGTTGGCCAGCGTATTGCTCGATATGTCGATGAATGCCAGCCGTAAGGACAGTTATCAGGTCGCCTCCCGAATTCATACCGATATGGCCAACTTTGCCCACATGCACAAAAAACGGGTGGAGCAGGCCGGCTTCGTGGTGCTGAAATCCCCCGACATCCCGTCGATTCTGGTTGAAACCGGTTTCATCTCCAATCCGCAGGAGGCGCGCAAACTGAAAACCGCCCGCTACCAGCGTCAGATGGCGCAGTCGATCTTTCGCGGCATAACCGGCCACTTCTGGGAAAAACCCCCCACCGGCAGCTACATCGCCTGGGTAAAACACTCCGGTGGTCAACTGGCCAGCGGCGAACGGCTCTATAAAGTGGTCTCCGGTGATACCCTCTCTGTCATCGCCCAGCGCAACGGGGTTTCACTGCAGCGGCTGCGGCAGGTGAATCAACTCAGCAGCGACCAGATCCGCGTCGGCCAAGTGCTGCGCATTCCGACCGGCTGATCCCGACAGGTTTTCGATGACACGCATCCATCTTCTTTCCCCCCAGCTGGCCAACCAGATCGCCGCCGGCGAGGTCGTCGAGCGGCCCGCCTCGGTGGTCAAGGAGTTGCTGGAAAACAGTCTGGACTCGGGCGCCGACCGGGTCGAGCTCGACATCGAGCAGGGGGGCGTCAAGCTGATCCGCCTGCGTGACAATGGCAGCGGTATCGACAAGGCGGACCTGCCCCTGGCCCTGAACCGACACGCCACCTCCAAAATCACCCTGCTCGAGGATCTGGAGGCTGTCGCCAGTCTCGGCTTTCGGGGCGAGGCGCTGGCCAGCATCAGCTCCGTGTCCCGCTTGACCCTGATCTCCCGGCCGCCGCAGCAGGAGAGCGGCTGGGCCGTGTCCGCGCAGGGGCGGGAGATGGTGGCCGAGATCATGCCCGCGGCACACCCCACCGGCACCACGGTGGAGGTGCGTGATCTGTTCTTCAACACCCCGGCCCGGCGCAAGTTCCTGAAAACCGAAAAGACCGAATTTCGTCACCTGGAGGAGGTGGTGAAGCGGCTCGCCCTGAGCCGTTACCAGGTCGGGTTCAGCCTGCGCCACAACGGCAAAATGGTGCATCAGCTGCGCGCCGCCACCCGTGAGGCGGCCCGTGAGCAGCGCCTCGCCCAGTTGCTGGGCAAGACGTTTGTGGCCGAGTCGGTGGCGCTGGATCTGCAGGCCGAGGCGTCCGGGCTACGTCTGTGGGGCTGGATGGGGCTGCCGACCTGTTCCCGGGCACAACCGGATCAGCAGTATTTTTTCGTCAATGGCCGGGTCATTCGTGACAAGGTTGTGACCCATGCGGTGCGCCAGGCGTATCAGGATGTGCTCTTTCAGGGCCGCCACCCGGCCTATGTGCTTTACCTGGAGCTCGACCCGGCGCTGGTGGATGTCAATGTACACCCGACCAAACATGAGGTGCGCTTTCGTGAAAGCCGGCTGGTGCATGATTTCATCTTTCGCACCCTCTACCGCACCATCGCCCAACTGCGCCCTCAACACGAGGGTGTCCCTTCCACCGGTGCGGCAGCGGTTCCAGCCCCGGCGAGCTGGGTTCAGCCCGGCATGAGTGCCACCCCGGTTCCCTCCCACCGGGGTGGGCACCCGCCCGCCGCTGCAGGGGTGCAGGAGCAGCTGCGGGCCTACGGGGCCCTGCACCCGGCGGGGGAGGCGCCCGCGCCCGCCGGGCAGGGGGTCGAGACGCCGCCGCTGGGCTACGCCCTGGCGCAGCTGCACGGCATCTATATTTTGTCGCAGAACACGCAGGGGCTGGTGTTGGTGGATATGCACGCGGCCCACGAACGGATCGTTTATGAGCGGCTGAAACGCGCCTTCGAACAGGAGCAGATTCGCCGTCAGCCGTTGTTGGTTCCGGTCAGCGTGGCGGTCAGCGGCGCGCAGGCGGATCTGGCGGAGGCGCAACCGGAGTCGTTCGAACGCCTGGGTTTCCGTGTGCAGCGGATGGGCGAAGAGACGCTGGTGATCCGCGAGGTGCCGGTGGCGTTGGCGAAGGCGGATGTGGCCCGGTTGCTGCATGAGCTGCTGGCGGATCTGCTCCGGGTGGGGGTGAGCGATCGGATCGAGGCGCACTTGAATGAGCTGTTGGCCACCATGGCCTGCCATGCCGCGGTGCGGGCCAATCGGCAGCTGACGCTGGCCGAAATGAACGCACTGCTGCGCGAGATGGAGCAGACCGAGCGCGCGGGCCAGTGCAATCACGGCCGACCCACCTGGAGCCAGCTGAGTCTGGCGCAACTGGATAAACTCTTCATGCGAGGCGAATAGTGCAGCCATCGAACGGCAATCGACCCCGGGTGATTTTTCTGATGGGACCGACCGCGTCGGGTAAAACCGAGCTGGCCATGCGGTTGTGTGATCACCTGCCCTGCGATCTGATCAGCGTCGACTCGGCCATGATCTACCGCGGCATGGATATCGGCACCGCCAAACCCTCACCGGAGCTGTTGCGCGCCTATCCCCACCGGCTGGTGGACAGGCTCGATCCGGCAGAGAGCTACTCGGCGGCCCGCTTTCGAGCCGATGCGTTGGCTGAAATCGCCGCCATTCAGGCGCGGGGGCGGATACCGCTGCTGGTGGGCGGCACGATGCTCTATTTCAACGCCCTGCAGCAGGGGCTGGCCGATCTGCCGGAGGCGGACCCCGCGCTGCGTCGCCGCCTCGAGGCCGAGGCGGCCGAACGGGGCTGGCCGGCTCTGCACGAGCGTCTGGCCCGGATCGACCCCGAGAGCGCGCGGCGACTCAAGCCAACCGACGCCCAGCGGCTACAGCGGGCATTGGAGGTGTTCGAATTGACGGGCAAGCCGCTGGGGGTGCACTGGCGCGAACAGGCGCAGGCGGAGCTCCCCTTCGCCATTTTGCCGCTGGCGCTGCTGCCGGCGGAGCGTACCCGGCTGCACCGGCGGATCGAGCAGCGTTTTGATCGGATGTTGGCCTCGGGGTTCGAGGAGGAGGTGCGGCGGCTGTGGGAGCGGGGGGATCTGCACCCGCGGCTGCCGTCGATCCGCTGTGTTGGCTATCGCCAGATCTGGTCCTGGTTCAGCGGCGAATACGACCGCGATGAGATGCGCCACAAAGGGATAGTGGCCACCCGCCAGCTGGCCAAACGGCAGTTGACCTGGTTGCGCCGCTGGCCGGGGGTGCGGCGGCTCGATGGCGAGGCGGCCGATCTGGTTTCGCGGGCCTTGACACTCGCCGACCCTGCCAATGCTGTGCCACTCACGCTATAATCGCGCGCAAACTCAGTATACCGGTGTATGATGCCTCGTCGGCAACGAGTGAATCGATTACAACTACATGACACAGTTACCCATTCTGGAGGGAGTTTGCAATGTCAAAAGGGCAATCGCTACAAGACCCTTATCTTAATCTTCTGCGTAAGGAACGCGTTCCGGTATCCATCTTTCTGGTGAACGGTATCAAGCTGCAGGGGCAGATCGAGTCATTTGATCAGTTCGTGGTGCTGCTGAAAAACACCGTGAGCCAGATGGTCTATAAACACGCTATTTCCACAGTGGTGCCTTCCCGTCCGGTCAAACTGCCCGTGGCGGAGGAAAAACCCGCTGAATGAGGTCGTAATTGTTCTTCGAACGTCCTGAATCTGGCGAGCGCGCGATCCTCGTCCATATCGAACTGGCCCATGAGGCCGATCGCGAAAACCCCCGTGAACTGGAAGAGCTGGCCCTCTCCGCCGGCGCCGATCCGGTTGAGTTTCTGACCGGATCGCGCGCCGATCCCAGCCCCAAATTCTTTCTTGGCAAAGGCAAGGTGGAGGAGCTTGGCGAACTGGTGCGAGCGCATGAAGCGGAGCTGGTGATCTTCAACCACGCCTTGAGCCCGGCGCAGGAGCGCAATCTGGAGCGGGAGTTGCAGTGCCGGGTGCTGGACCGTACCGGTCTGATCCTGGATATTTTTGCCCAGCGGGCCCGTACCCATGAGGGCAAGCTGCAGGTGGAGCTGGCCCAGCTCGAGCACATGTCGACCCGGCTGGTGCGGGGCTGGACCCACCTGGAGCGGCAGAAAGGGGGGATCGGCCTGCGCGGCCCCGGTGAGACGCAGCTGGAAACCGACCGCCGCTTGCTGCGTGCCCGTATCAAGTCGATCCTCAAGCGGCTGGAAAAGGTACGCAAGCAGCGCGAGCAGGGGCGGCGGGCGCGAACACGCTCCGCCATGCCCACCATCTCTCTGGTGGGCTACACCAACGCGGGCAAGTCCACCCTGTTCAATCGGTTGACCTCGGCCAACGTCTATGCCGCCGATCAGCTGTTTGCGACCCTGGACCCCACCCTGCGCAAGATCGAGTTGGCCGATGTGGGGCCGGCCATTCTGGCCGATACGGTTGGTTTCATTCGCCATCTGCCCCACAAGCTGGTGGAGGCCTTCCGCGCCACCTTGCAGGAAACCACCGAAGCGGCCCTGCTGCTGCATCTGATCGACAGCCATGACGACGAGCGGCGCGGGCATATCGAACAGGTTGAAGCGGTGCTGGCGGAGATCGGCGCGGCCGAGGTGCCGGTGCTGCAGGTGTACAACAAGATCGACCGGTTGCCCCACGCCGAGCCCCGCATCGACCGGGATGAGAACGGCGTCCCCTGGCGGGTGTGGCTGTCGGCGGCCAGCGGAGAGGGGATCGATCTGCTGCTGGCGGCGATCAGCGAGCGTCTGGGGGAGGAGATGTTTCAGCGCAAGCTGAGCCTGACGCCCGGACAGGGCAGCCTGCGATCACAGCTCTATGCGCAGGGGGCGGTGCTCACCGAAGAGGTGGATGAGACCGGCCAGATGCAGCTGGAGGTCAGATTGCAGATGAAAGAGTTCAGACGGATTCTCAGCCGATTGGGGATCGACCAGAGACAATACCTGCCCCAAGGGGTCGACTAAGCGGGTCGGTTACGGCGACAATGGCATCGGTGACAGTCAATCAAGCGGTTAATTACGGAGAACACTATGGCCTGGAATGAGCCCGGCGGAAATGGCAACAACCATGACCCCTGGAGTGGCGGCGGCGGTAACCGCGGCAAGCGAGGTGGCAACGATCAGGGGCCACCCGATCTGGATGAAGCGCTGCGCAAACTGCAGGATCGCCTGGGCGGCCTTTTCGGGGGCGGCAAACGCAAGGGCGGCTCCGGTGGCGGCTCGGGTAACACCCCGGGCTGGGCTGGGGGGGGCGGTTTCTTCGTGGTCATCATCGTGCTGGCCGCCCTGTTTTGGGCCGGGATGGGGTTCTATACCGTCGATCAACAGGAGCGCGGCATCGTGCTTCGGCTGGGCAAATATCACGACACGGTGCAACCGGGGCTACAGTGGAATCCACCGCTGATCGATGAGGTCACCAAGGTGAACACCACCCGTATCCGCTCCTATGACCACCGCTCATTGATGCTGACCGCGGATGAAAACATCGTCGATATTGATATGACGGTGCAGTACGCGGTCGCGGATCCGGCCATGTTCGTTCTCAAGGTTCGCGATCCCATCGACAGCCTGGCGCAGTCCTCGGAGTCGGCACTGCGTCATGTGGTCGGCACCTCCGAGATGCACGGTATCCTGACCGAGGGGCGGGAAACGCTCGCGCTGCAGATGCAGGCGCGGTTGCAGCGTTACATGGAGGATTACTCCACCGGCCTGCGGATCTCCAAGGTGAATATCAAGAACGCCCAGGCACCGCAGCAGGTGCAGGACGCTTTCGATGACGTGATCAAGGCGCGGGAGGATGAACAGCGGGTGATCAACGAGGCGCAGACCTACGCCAACGGTGTCATTCCTGAAGCGAGGGGGCAGGCGCAGCGGCTGATGGAGGAATCCAACGCCTACCGCGAAGAGGTGGTTGCCAAAGCGACCGGTGAAGCCAGCCGTTTCACCGCCCTGCTGACGGAATACAGCAAAGCGCCGGATGTGACCCGCGAGCGTCTCTATATCGATACCCTGCAGGAAGTGTTGGGCCGCACCGGCAAGGTGATCGTCGATGTGGAGGGGGGAAACAATATGCTTTACCTACCGCTGGATCGCTTGAGCGAACAGCAAAAACCGCTGCGCGACGCCGCGGGTCGTCCGCTCAAGCTGGATCAGAACACCTTGAATCAACTGGCTGAGCAGGTGTTGCAGGAGGCGCGAAACCGTGCGCAGACAACCTCTGGCCTGAGGGAGGGGCGCTAATGAAACCGACCACACTGTTTGGGCTGATCGCCATTGCACTGGTAGTCTTCGTGGGTTCACAGTCGATCTACATCGTCAAGGAGACCGAACGCGCCATCAAGCTGCGCTTTGGTGAGGTGGTCGAGGCCGACATCAAGCCGGGGCTGCACACCAAAATTCCGTTCGTGAACACCGTGCGCAAGTTCGAGGGGCGGATCATGACGCTGGACGCCCGCCCGCAGGCGTTTCTGACCCTGGAGAAAAAACGCCTCATCGTCGATTCCTTCGTCAAATGGCGGATCGACAACGTCGAGAAATACTACACCGCCACCTCGGGGGACGAGTTCCGCGCCGCCGACCTGCTTTCCAGCCGCATCGAAACCAGCCTGCGTAACCAGTTTGGCGAGCGCACCCTGACCGAGGTGGTATCCGGTGCCCGTGAAGAGGTGATGGGCGCGGTCATCCGTGCGCTGAGCCAGATGGCGCAGGATGAGCTGGGGATCGAGGTGATCGATGTGCGCGTCAAGCGGGTCGAGCTGCCGCAGGAGGTCTCCTCCTCGGTGTATGAGCGGATGCGCTCGGAGCGGTTGCGTCTGGCGCGAGAATTGCGCTCTCGGGGCAAGGAGCTGGCCGAGGGGATTCGTGCGGATGCCGACCGCCAGCGCACGGTGATCCTGGCGGATGCCTACCGCGAGGCCGAGATCGTGCGGGGTGAAGGGGATGCCGAGGCGGCGAAAATCTACGCCAGCGCGTTCAATCGTGATACCGAGTTCTACGCCTTCTACCGTAGCCTCAACGCCTATCGCCAAGCCTTCTCGGGCGCCGGCGACCTGTTCGTGCTGGATCCGAAGAGCGAGTTCTTCCGCTACCTCAACAGCGCAACCGGAAACCAATAGCGCAGGATGACGGCCGCCCGCAGCGGGCACCACGTTTCGGGTTACCGGCTGCCAGAGCCATCCGGTTTCGTGGCACCGGGCACCACGGAACGGTACAAGGAGCCACGGAACGTGGTACAGGGTGCCACGGAACGGTACAAGGAGCCGCGGAACGTGGTACAGGGTGCACGGAACGTGGTACGGGGTGCCACGGAACGTGGTACGGGGTGCCACGGAACGTGGTATAGTCGCGCCACCGGGTTTGTGCCCGGTTTTTTTGTGATTCAGAACGACGTTACAGCGGAGTATCGCATGGCTTTGGCAGATCGCTGGTTACTGCCCGACGGAATTATGGAGCTGCTGCCGCCGCAGGCGCGGCAGGTGGAGCTGATGCGGCGCCGGGTGCTGGACCTCTATGACAGCTGGGGGTACGACCTGGTGATGCCACCCATCGCCGAGCATCTCGAATCCCTGCTCACCGGTGTGGGGCATGATCTGGAGCTCAACACCTTCAAGGTCACCGACCGCATCAGCGGCCACACCCTGGGGGTGCGTGCCGACATGACGCCCCAGGTGGCGCGGATCGATGCCCACCGGCTGCGCACGGCGGGCCCCAGCCGCCTCTGCTATTGCGGTTCAGTGCTGCACACCCATCCCGCCAACATGCTGGCGTCCCGCAATCCGCTCCAGCTGGGGGCGGAGCTCTATGGCCACGCCGGCCCCGACAGCGATGTGGAGGTGATCGCGCTGATGCTGGCGACCCTGTCGGAGGTGGGGGTGGTCGAGCCGATCACGCTGGATCTGGGCCATGTGGCGGTATTCAGCCGCCTGATGCAGCTGTGTCGGCTGGATCCACAGCAGCAAACCGACTATCAGGATCTGCTGCAGCGCAAGGCGCTGCCTGAGATCGAGCGCTTCGTTGCCGGGCTCGAGCTGGATCAGCGCGCCCGCCGCTGGCTGCAAACCCTGCCGCGCCTGAATGGTTCGGTCGAGGTGCTGGCGCGGGCGCGCGAGCTGTTCGCCGCCGACGCTGACCTGGTGCGAACCGTCGATGAGCTGGAGACGCTGGCGCAGCGTGTCGTGCAACGCTGTGGGGAGGTGGCCACCTATTTCGATCTGGGCGAGCTGCGCGGCTACCACTACCACACCGGGGTGGTGTTTGCGGCCTACACGCCCAGCCATGGTCAGGCGCTCGCCAAGGGGGGGCGCTATGACGAGATCGGGCGCGATTTTGGCCGCGCCCGTCCCGCCACCGGCTTCAGTGCCGATCTCAGGACACTGATCGATCTTTCCACCTCCCGGCCGGCAACCGATGACCGTGCCGTGCTGGCCCCCGCGGGGGAGGATCGGGCGCTGCTGCGGGCGATCGGCGCGTTGCGCGCCGCCGGGGAGCGGGTCGTGCAGCAGCTGGAGGGGGAGGTTTGCGAACCCGGTCGGTCGCAACGGCGGCTGGTGCAACAGGGTGGTGATTGGGTCGTAGTGGATCTGTGAACACTTTTTTCCGATATCTAACGAGTATTCGAGACAGCAATGGGTAAAAACGTCGTTGTTCTGGGCACCCAGTGGGGTGATGAAGGCAAGGGTAAGATCGTGGATCTGCTCACCGATCGGGTCGCCGCTGTGGTTCGCTTTCAGGGGGGGCACAACGCGGGCCATACCCTGGTGATCGAGGGTAAAAAAACGGTCCTGCACCTGATTCCATCCGGCATTTTGCGTCAAAATGTACAGTGTTTGATCGGCAACGGCGTGGTGCTGTCGCCCACAGCGCTGCTGCGGGAGATCGCCGAGCTGGAAGGGCAGGGGGTGCCGGTGCGTGAGCGGCTGCAACTGAGCCCCGCCTGTCCGTTGATCCTCCCCTACCACGTTGCCCTGGATCAGGCGCGCGAGCTGGCTCGGGGCGCCGCCAAAATCGGAACCACCGGGCGCGGCATCGGGCCGGCCTACGAAGACAAGGTGGCCCGCCGTGGTCTGCGGCTGGGCGACATGGCCAAGCCGGAACGTTTTGCCGCCAAGCTGCGCGATGTGCTCGAGTACCACAATTTCGTCCTGCAAAACTACTACAAGGTGGAGGCCATCGATTTCCAGCAAACCTTCGATCAGGCGATGGAGATGGCCCGCACCCTGGTGCCGATGATCACCGATGTCACCGCCAGGTTGCATCAGCTGCGCCGGCAGGGTGAGAGCATCATGTTCGAGGGGGCGCAGGGGTCGCTGCTGGATATCGACCACGGTACCTACCCCTATGTGACCTCCTCCAACACGACGGCGGGGGGAACCTCCACCGGGAGTGGCTTTGGCCCCCTCTATCTGGATTATGTGCTGGGGATCACCAAGGCGTATACCACCCGCGTGGGAGGGGGGCCCTTTCCCACCGAACTCCATTGTGGCGTGGGGAAACGGCTGGCCGAGCGCGGTCACGAATTTGGTTCCACCACCGGACGGGCTCGCCGCTGCGGCTGGTTCGACGCGGTGGCGCTGCAGCACGCCATTCAGATCAACTCGGTTTCCGGCATCTGTCTGACCAAGCTGGATGTGCTGGATGGTCTGGAAGAGATCAATATCTGTACCGGCTATCGGGACAGCGAAGGCAACCCGGTCACCTCACTCAGCGGCAGTGAAGATTACGAGCAGATCCAGCCGGTGTACGAGACGGTTCCGGGGTGGCAGGCGTCCACCCTGGGCGCACGGACACTGGAGGCACTGCCGGCCAACGCCCGCGCCTACATCGACCGCCTCGAGCAGCTGATCGAGGCACCGATCGATATTATCTCCACCGGCCCCGAGCGCAACGAGACCATCGTGCTCCGCGACCCCTTCGCGGGCTGATCCGCCGGGAGCGAGCAGCCAAAAAACCGCATCTTTCGCTGCGGTTTTTTTGTCTCTGCGGTCGTCGTCGGGAGGGGGATGGGGGCCGATCAGCGCAGCTCGGTGGCGGTGACCGGGTGGAGGGTGCGCAGCAGGGCCTTGAGTATCCTGGCGTTGGCGCTGACCAGATTGCCGTGCTCGCTGTAGCGGTTACCGCCGGAGAAATCCCCCACCAGGCCACCCGCCTCGCGGATCAGCAGCAGCCCGGCCGAAAGCTCCGCCGGGCTGAGGCCGATCTGGTAGAAGCCATCCAGCCGACCCGCCGCGGTGTAGGCAAGGCTCAACACCGGGGAGCCGCTGTTGTGCAGCGTCGCCCCGGCCAGCAGGATCTCCCGCATCATGCGCACGTGGGACTCCAGCCACGGCTTGTCGCTCTGGCGGGCGTGGTAGCCGGTGCCGATGATCGCGCCCTCCAGCGAGGTGCGATTACCCACCCGCAGGCGTTTGCCATTCAGCTGCGCCCCGCCGCCGCGACTGGCGGTGAACTCCTCGCCAAAGATGGGGTTGAGCACCACGCAGTGCTCCGCCTTGCCGTTGATGAAACCGGTGATGCTGAGGGCGAACATCGGCAGGGCGTTGGAAAAGTTGGTCAGACTGTCGATCGGACTGATATGCCATTCGCAGTGGCCGGGACCTTCGCCGATCGGCGGGTGTTGGCCGGTGTATTCACCCATCAGGCTGTGGTGGGGGTAGGCTTTTTGAATGTTGCTGCCGATCGTCCGTTCCGCCTGCTGGCACAGACCACTGATGAATTCGGCCACATCGGCCTGCTCGGATTTAATCAGGTCGAGCCGTTCCAGCGAGCGGGCGATCTGTTCGCCGGCCAGTCGCGCTGCCCGCAGCGCTATATTAACCATCGGTTGCATCAGGGTCGGTTTCCAGTCTACGTGGCTTGCAAAGGGCCATTGTAGCTCACTCGGGCGCTGCGCTGAACAGTGGTCTGCAACTCGATCGCGTTCTGATAGAATGATCCACTTTTAATGCTGGGCCACCCCCATGTCTGATCACATCAGAATCGTACTGGTCGACACGACCCATCCGGGCAACATCGGCGGCGCCGCCCGCGCGATGAAAAATATGGGCCTTGGCGATCTCTGCCTGGTCAACCCCAACCACTTTCCCCACCCCGACGCCGATGCCAGAGCCTCAGGGGCCACCGACCTGCTGGCGAACGCCACCGTGGTGTCTACCCTGGATGAGGCACTGGCGGATTGCGGCCTGGTGGTTGGCACCAGCGCGCGCGCCCGCCATATCCCCTGGCCGCTGGTCGATCCCCGTGAGTTGGCGGCCATCGCCCTGCCGCTGCGGGGCAAGACGCGGGTCGCCATTCTCTTTGGCCGCGAAGACCGGGGGCTGACCAACGAGGAGCTGCAGCGCTGCCACCACCATCTCCACATTCCGGCCGTGGAGAGCTTCAGCTCGCTCAACATTGCCGCCGCGGTGCAGGTGGTCACCTATGAGCTGCGCATGGCGCAACTGGCCGACCCGCAGGCAGCGCGACCGCAATGGGGGGTCGAGTGGGATGTCGATCTGGCCGATCAGGGGGAGCTCGAGCGGCTGTTCGAACACCTCGAGCGCACCCTGGTGGAGGTCGAATTTCTCGATCCGAACAACCCCCGCCAGCTGATGCCGCGTCTGCGGCGCCTGCTGCAGCGCGCACTACCGGATAAAGTGGAGGTGAACGTGCTGCGAGGTATCCTCACCGCCATCGAGCGCCGCTCAGGACAACGACAAAAGGATAGAACCGATGTTTGCTCAGATTCGTGAAGATATTCGCTCGGTATTTCACCGTGACCCGGCGGCACGCAACGCCTTCGAGGTGTTGACGGTCTACCCGGGTCTGCACGCGATCTGGTGCCACCGTATCGCCAACTGGTTCTGGCGTAACGGCTTGAAGTGGCTGGCACGGATTATCTCCAACCTGGCCCGCTGGCTGACCGGCATCGAAATTCACCCCGGCGCGACCATCGGGCGGCGTTTCTTCATCGACCATGGTATGGGGGTGGTGATCGGCGAAACCGCCGAGATCGGCGACGATGTAACCCTCTACCACGGCGTGACCCTGGGGGGGACCAGTTGGAACAAGGGCAAGCGCCATCCCACGCTTGGAAACAATGTGGTCTGTGGTGCCGGGGCCAAGGTGCTGGGGCCGATCACCATCGGCGAAGGGGCGCGCATCGGCTCCAACGCGGTGGTGACCCGGGATGTGCCGGCCCAGGCCACGGTGGTGGGTATTCCCGGCCGGGTGATCCGCCATCAGCCGGAGGAGGACTCCCCGCAGGAACAGAAGCGGCGCCAGATGGCGGACAAGGTGGGGTTCGACGCCTATGCCGTTTCCCGGGAGGTATCCGATCCGGTGGCCCACGCCATTCGCTGCCTGCTCGACCACCTGCAGGCGATGGATCACAAGGTGGAAACCATGGGCAAGGTGTTGTGCGAGCTCAAGCCGAGCTATTGCGACGAGGAGCTGCCGGCACTGAAGCCGGCGGATTTCGAGGCGGCGGTGGATGACCCGGAAACCTTGCGTGCCGCGGCGCAGCGTGAAGAGCTGGTAAGCCGGTCCGATAAATAGTTGACTAATTTGGTAGGGATTTGCATAATGAATCCAGTCTCACAAAAGTGAGGGTGTGAGGAGCCATTATGCGATTGACAACCAAAGGACGCTACGCCGTGACGGCGATGCTCGATCTGGCCCTGCATGAAGGCAGGGGACCGATCAGCCTGGCCGATATCTCCCAGCGGCAGGGGATCTCCCTCTCCTATCTGGAGCAGCTGTTCGCCAGGCTACGCCGCAATGAGTTGGTGCGCAGTGTGCGCGGCCCCGGTGGAGGCTATCAGCTCAACCGGGAGCAGTCCCGGATCAATGTGGCCGAGGTGATCGATGCGGTCAACGAATCGGTGGATGCCACCGGCTGCCAACGGGGTAGCGGCTGCCAAGGGGGGGAGGTGTGTCTGACCCACCACCTCTGGTCTGATCTGAGCGATCAGATCCACGATTTTCTAAGCGGTATCAGTCTGGCGGATCTGGTGGCGCGGGCGGATGTGCGCCAGGTGGCCGAGCGGCAACAGCTGCAGGTCACCCCCGCCGAGCGGCCGGTACGCCGTGGCGTCGCCGTGTGAGCGATTTTTTGGAGAGATGAGATGAAACTGCCGATCTACCTTGATTACGCTGCCACCACGCCGGTCGATCCGCGGGTGGCGCAGAAGATGAGCGAATGTTTGACGCTGGATGGAAATTTTGGCAATCCCGCCTCCCGCTCCCACCTGTTTGGCTGGAGGGCCGAAGAGGCGGTGGAGAATGCGCGCCGTCAGGTGGCCGATCTGCTGGGCGCCGACCCGCGTGAGATCGTCTGGACCTCTGGCGCCACCGAGTCTGACAATCTGGCCATCAAGGGGGCCGCCCACTTCTACCAGAAGAAGGGCAAGCATATCGTCACCTCGAAGATCGAGCACAAGGCGGTGCTCGATACCTGTCGTCATCTGGAGCGAGAGGGGTTCGAAGTGACCTACCTGGAGCCGGACAGCGAAGGGATCATCCACCCCCATCAGGTGGCCCAGGCGCTGCGGGATGACACCATTCTGGTCTCTTTGATGCACGTCAACAATGAGATCGGCACCATCACCGACATCGCGGCGATCGGCGAGATCACCCGCGAGCGAGGTGTCCTCTTCCACGTGGATGCGGCCCAGAGCGCGGGCAAACTGCCAATCAACCTCAATGAGCTGAAAGTGGATCTGCTCTCAGTCTGTGCCCATAAAATTTATGGCCCCAAAGGGGTCGGTGCACTCTATGTTCGCCGCAAGCCGCGCGTTCGCATCGAAGCCCAGATCCACGGCGGTGGCCATGAGCGCGGCATGCGCTCCGGTACCCTGCCAACCCACCAGATCGTGGGGATGGGGGAGGCGTTCCGTATCGCCGGCGAAGAGATGACAGCGGAAACCGCTCGGCTGGAGGCGCTGCGCACCCGCCTGCTCGAGGGGGTGCGGCAGATGGAGGAGGTCCACCTGAACGGCTCGGACCAGCAACGGGTGCCGGGGATCGTGAACATCAGCTTCGCCTTCGTCGAGGGGGAGTCGCTGCTGATGTCGGTCAAGGATCTGGCGGTCTCCTCCGGCTCCGCCTGCACCTCGGCCAGTCTCGAACCCTCCTATGTGCTGCGCGCACTGGGGTTGAGCGACGAGCTGGCGCACAGTTCGATTCGCTTCTCGCTGGGGCGGTTCACCACCGAGGAGGAGGTGGATCACGCCGTGAAGCAGTGCCGTCATGCGGTGGAGAAGCTGCGTGAGCTGTCGCCGCTGTGGGATATGTACCAGGATGGCGTCGATCTGAGCAAGGTCGAGTGGGTCAACCACTGACGCCACCGCTAACGATTTTGGAGGTTTATCATGGCTTACAGCGAACAGGTAATCGATCACTACGAACATCCGCGCAATGTCGGCAAGATGGATGCCGATGACCCCCATGTGGGCACCGGTATGGTGGGAGCTCCCGCCTGTGGGGATGTGATGCGGCTGCAGATCAAGGTCAACGATCAGGGGGTGATCGAGGATGCGCGGTTCAAAACCTACGGCTGTGGTTCCGCCATCGCGTCCAGCTCCCTGGTGACCGAATGGGTCAAGGGGATGACGCTGGAGCAGGCGTCCCAGCTGAAAAACTCGCGTATCGCCGAAGAGTTGGCGCTGCCGCCGGTGAAGATCCACTGTTCGGTCCTGGCCGAGGATGCGATCAAAGCGGCGGTAGAGGACTACCGCAAGAAACAGCAGCAATGAGAGCAAACGGGGGCGGTTGTCCCCGTGTTTGAGGTAATTATGGCGATTAGCATGACACAGGCGGCGATCGATCATGTCGCCCGCTGCCTGGAACAGCGGGGCCACGGGGAGGGGATCCGCCTGGGGGTCAGAACCTCGGGCTGCTCCGGCATGGCTTACGTGCTGGAGTTTGT
The DNA here is from genome assembly GCA_034189745.1 of Pseudomonadota bacterium. Taxonomy (GTDB): domain Bacteria; phylum Pseudomonadota; class Gammaproteobacteria; order Pseudomonadales; family Balneatricaceae; genus Marinobacterium. Next base: position 5,872 of record JAXHUI010000003.1, on the reverse strand, counting down.
CGACTCCGCCGAGCCCGACGATGAGGTCCTCGAGTTTGGTGGCGTCAAGGTGGTGATCGACCCCAAGAGCCTGACCTATCTGGATGGCACGGAGCTGGATTTCGTGCGGGAGGGGCTCAATGAAGGGTTCAAATTCAACAACCCGAACGTGCGCAGCGAATGTGGTTGTGGTGAAAGCTTCAACGTCTGACCTGTTCGGGATCACTGAGGTCGGTTGATGGATATGACGCGCAACTATTTTGAATTTCTCGGTCTGCCGGTCGGTTTCGAGATCGATCAGGCCGAGCTCGCCAGCCGTTACCGAGCGCTGCAGAGACAGCTCCATCCCGACAGACATGCCCACCAATCTGACCGGGAGCAGCGGCTGGCGGTGCAGCATACCGCCCATCTCAACGAGGCGTATGCCACGCTCAAATCCCCCCTGCGACGGGCGCAATATCTGCTCTCGCTCGCAGGGATCGAGACCCGGCACGACAGGGCGCCACAGCTCGACCCCGCCTTCCTGATGGAGCAGATGGAGCTGCGCGAGCAGGTGGCCGCCGCACCGGAAAGCCGTGCTCCTGAAGCCGAGCTGGAACGGCTGCGGGCGCTGGTGGAATCGGAGCTGGGAACGCTCGAGTCCGATTTCGCCCACGCCTGGGAGAGCGGCGCGCTGGCGCAGGCGGAGCTGGCGGTGCGCAAGATGCAATTCCTCACCAAGCTGCAGTCCGAGGTGGCCGCGCTGGAGGATAAACTGTTCGACGAGTAACGGAAACACTATGGCACTACTGCAAATAGCTGAGCCCGGACAGAGCCCGGAGCCGCACGCGCGCAAACGGGCGGTCGGCATCGATCTGGGCACGACCAACTCACTGGTGGCATCGGTGCGCGATGGTATCGCCGTCACCCTGGCGGATGCACAGGGGGAGCACCTGCTTCCTTCGGTGGTGCGCTATCGCGCCACCGAGCCGCCTCTGGTCGGTGGCGAGGCGCTGGCGGGCGCCGCCCAGGACCCCCACAACACCATCAGCTCGGTGAAACGGCTGATGGGACGGGGCGCGGATGCGGTGAAGGGGCTGGGGGAGGAGCTGCCCTATCGCTTGGCCGCGTCCGATTCCGGCATGCCCTCTCTGCAAACGGTGGCCGGAAACAAGAGCCCGGTGGAGGTTTCGGCGGATATTTTGTCCGCATTGGCCAAACGAGCGCGGGAGGCGCTCGGGGGGGAGCTGGATGGTGCCGTGATCACCGTGCCCGCCTATTTCGACGACGCTCAGCGCCAGGCCACCAAGGATGCGGCGCGGCTGGCCGGCCTGAATCTGTTGCGCCTGCTCAATGAGCCGACGGCGGCGGCGGTCGCCTATGGGCTGGATCAAAAAGAGGAGGGGGTGATCGCCGTCTACGACCTGGGGGGCGGCACCTTCGATATCTCCATTTTGCGCCTCAACCGCGGCGTTTTCGAGGTGCTGGCGACCGGTGGCGATACGGCGCTGGGGGGCGATGATTTCGACCGCCTGTTGGCGCAATATCTGCTCCAGCAAAGTGGCCTGGCCGACCGGCTGGACCCCTCCTCGGCGCGGGGCGTGACAACGCTGGCGCGGCGAATCAAGGAGCGCCTGACCGAGGAGGAGAAGGTGACCGAAACCCTCTCTGCCGGCGGGCAGAGCGTGACGGTGCGGGTCTCCCGTGCCCAGTTCGAGGCGCTGATCGAGCCGCTGGTGAAGCGCACCCTGCGCACCTGCCGGCGCGCGCTGAAGGATGCGGGCATCGACAAAACCGAGATCGCCGAGGTCGTCATGGTGGGGGGCTCCACCCGGGTGCCGCGGGTGCGCGCCGCCGTGGGGGAGTTCTTTGGTCGGGCGCCCCATATCGATATCGACCCGGATCGGGTCGTCGCCATCGGGGCCGCGTTGCAGGCTGATGTGCTGGTGGGCAACAAACCGGACAGCGACATGCTGCTGCTGGATGTCCTCCCCCTCTCCCTCGGGCTGGAAACCATGGGGGGGCTGGTGGAGAAGATCATCCACCGCAACACCCCGATCCCGGTTGCGCGGGCGCAGGAGTTTACCACCTACCAGGATGGGCAAACCGCCATGGCGATCCACGTGCTCCAGGGGGAGCGGGAGCTGGTCAGTGATTGCCGCTCGCTGGCGCGGTTCGTGCTGCGCGACATTCCGCCGATGGCGGCGGGAGCCGCCAAGATCCGGGTGACCTTTCAGGTGGATGCGGACGGTCTGCTCAGCGTGTCCGCGCAGGAGCTTTCGACCGGCGCGGTCAGCAGCATTCAGGTGAAACCCTCCTACGGGCTGAGCGATGAGGCGATCGCGCAGATGTTGAAGGACTCCTACCGCCACGCGGCGGAGGATCTGGAAGCTCGTAATCTGCGCGAGCAACAGGTCGAGGCGGAGCGGATCATCACCGCCCTGCGCACGGCGATGGCACAGGATCGTGAGCTGCTGAGTGAGGCGGAAGCCGCCGGGTTGGAAGCGGAGATGGCCAACCTCGAGCGGCTGATCGAGACGGCGGACTACCGTCGTATCGCCGCGGGGATCGAGCAGCTCGCCAAGGCCAGCGATTTCTTCGCTTCCCGCCGGATGGATCAGAGCATCTCCCGTGCTCTCTCCGGCCATACCATCGATGAGATCGACCAGGAGGCCCACTGATGCCACAGGTAATTTTTCTTCCCCACGAGACGTTGTGCCCCGAAGGCAAAGTGGTGGAGACCGAGGGGGGGATCACGATCTGCGACCTGGCGCTGGCCAACGGCATCGAGATCGAACACGCCTGCGAAAAGTCCTGCGCCTGCACCACCTGTCATGTGATCGTGCGTGAAGGGTATGACTCGCTCGAAGAGGCGGATGAGCTGGAAGAGGATATGCTCGACAAAGCCTGGGGGCTGGAGCCGGAGTCACGTCTGAGCTGCCAGGCGGTGGTGGATGGTGAGGATCTGGTGATCGAGATCCCCAGGTACACCATCAACCAGGTATCGGAACAGCATTGAGGAGCGCACCATGGGACTGAAATGGACCGATGTCAACGCGATAGCCATCGAGCTGGCGGAGCGCTATCCGACCCAGGACCCGCTGCAGATCAGCTTTCCCGATCTGTACGCCCGGGTGCTGGAGCTGGATGAGTTCGACGATCACCCCGACCACTGTGGCGAGAAGATCCTCGAAGCGATCCAGATGGCCTGGATCGAGGAGATGGATTGATCCCACCAGCCGCCGCGGCTGTTCAGCCAGCGGTGGTTTGCGTATAATGCTGCCCCTATTGTCTTTCCACTATTGATTGGGGTTTCCAGCTATGGCCGTCGAACGCACACTTTCCATCATCAAGCCGGATGCGGTGGCAAAGAACGTGATTGGTGAAATCATCAGCCGCTTTGAAAAGGCGGGACTGAAGATCGTCGCCATGCAGATGAAGCAACTGAGCAAGCAAGACGCCGAGGGCTTCTACGCCGAACACAAGGAGCGCCCCTTCTTTGCCGATCTGGTGGCGTTCATGACCTCCGGCCCGGTCGTTGTCATGGTGCTGGAGGGGGAGAACGCGATCGCCCTGAATCGCGAACTGATGGGCGCGACCAACCCGAAAGAGGCGGCCGAGGGCACTATTCGGCGTGACTTTGCCGAATCCATCGATGCCAACGCGGTGCACGGCTCCGACTCCCCCGCTTCGGCCGCGCGCGAAATCGCCTTCTTCTTCGGCGACTGATGGCCCCGTCGGGCCGCCCGTCCGGGCGGTCCGCCATCCCCAAGACGAGTAACGACCCCATGTCCGAGCCTTCCACCAAGATCAATCTGCTGGGACTGTCGCCGGCCAAGCTGGAAGATTTTTTTCAACAGCTGGGCGAAAAACGGTTCCGTGCCACCCAGGTGCTCAAGTGGCTGCACCAACAGGGTGCCTCCAGCTTCGATGAGATGACCAACATCAGCAAGGCGCTGCGTGCCCGGCTGGCGGAGGTGGCGGAGATCCGTGAACCGGAGGTGCTGCTCGACAAAACATCCAGAGATGGCACCCGCAAATGGGTCATTCGGATGGATGGCGGTTCGGCGATCGAAACGGTGCTGATTCCCGACGGCGAGCGGCGCACTCTCTGTGTCTCCTCGCAGGTGGGCTGCTCGCTCGATTGTCGCTTCTGTTCCACCGGCAAACAGGGGTTCAACCGTAACCTCTCCACGGCGGAGATCATCGCCCAGCTGCGGGTGGCGATCCGCGCGTTCGGGCCGTTCGACCCCGCGCAGCGCCGGGTCAGCAACGTGGTGCTGATGGGCATGGGGGAGCCGCTGATGAACTTCGACAACGTGGTCGATGCGACGCAGTTGATGATGGACGACAACGCCTATGGCCTGTCCAAACGGCGGGTAACGCTGAGCACGGCGGGGGTGGTGCCCGCGCTGGACAGGCTGCGGGAGGTGAGCGACGTATCGCTGGCGATCTCCCTGCACGCCCCCAACGACACGCTGCGTGACCAGCTGGTGCCGATCAACCGGCGCTACCCGATCGAGACCCTGATCGCGGCCTGTAACCGCTATCTCGAAGGGCTCAACGACCGGCGCGTGATCACGGTCGAGTACACCCTGATCGAGGGGGTCAACGATCAGCCGGAGCATGCCCGCGAGCTGGTCAAGTTGCTGCGCCAACTGCCCTGCAAGCTCAACCTCATCCCGTTCAATCCGTTTCCCAACTCCGGTTACCGCCGGCCAACGGAAGCGGCGATTCAGCGCTTCAAGGAGATCATGCTCAAGGGGTCGATCATGACCACGGTCAGACGCACCCGCGGCGACGATGTGGACGCCGCCTGTGGCCAGTTGGTCGGCCAGGTGGAGGACCGCACCCGCCGTAGCCAAAAATATATTCCTGTGGTACAAGGTGGGGCTGATCACGGCACGAGTCAAAGGCCATAGGAGGGTAGCGTGAAACGATCCGGTGTGTTGATGTTGCTGCTGGCAGTAACACTGATGGCTGGCTGCGCGGGTCATCAGAGCACCGGTCCCGCACCCCGCTCCCCCCAGGATGCGCTCGAGGCGTACACCAGCCTCGGGTTGCAATATCTGCAGGCGGGCAACACCGTCAATGCCAAGATGTCGGTGCAGCGCGCCATAGAGATCGATCCCGCCTACGCTCCGGCCTACAACGCCATGGCGCTGATCTTTCAGGCCGAGCAGGAGTATGCGCTGGCGGAGGAGTATTTCCGCAAGGCGGTGGCGGCTGACGACGCCTCCGCCATGATCCATAACAACTATGGCGCTTTTCTGTTCTCGCGCCAGCGCTATGAAGAAGCGTGCAAACAGTTGAGCCTGGCAACCGTCGATCCCTTTTATCCGCAGCGGGCGCAGGCGTTCGAGAATCTGGGGCGCTGCTATCTGCTGACCGATTCACCGGAGGAGGCGCAAGAGGCGTTCCGGCGCTCTCTGGCGATCGATGGTAACCGCCCGGTTGCCCTGGTTGAACTGTCGGGCCTGCTGCTGGACAAAGGCGATGTGGCGGGAGCCAGCCGTCTGTTCGAGCGTTTTCGCCAACTGATCGAGCAGCAGCGGGCGGAGCACACCCCCAGAAGCCTCTGGTTGGGGATACGGTTGGCCCGGGCGGGGCGCAATGTCTCCCGCGCCGCGACCTACGCGCTGCTGCTCAAGAATTTGTACCCGCAGTCGCCAGAATATCGGCTTTATGAGGAGACAGCTCAGTGAGCGAACAACCCCAGTCAGATACCACCCCCCGCGAATTTCCGGCGGATCGGTTCGTTCGGGCCCGTGAGCAGCAGGGGCTCACCATCGAGCAGGTGTGCAGGCAGCTGAACTTGTCCAAAGCGGTTGTGCAGGCGATCGAGAATGGAGACCTGGGGTATCTGTCCGATCCCGTTTTCTCGCGCGGCTACATCCGCTCCTACGCCAAATTA
>JAXHUI010000029.1:0-24841 GCA_034189745.1 Pseudomonadota bacterium | reverse complement strand
GGTGGCGGCGGGTCACCGTGCCACCGCCCTGCTGGGCGCTGCTGATCGGGGGGAACAGCCGCAGCCACCACTACAGCGAGGCCGACTGGCAGGGGCTGGTGGCGGGCATCAACCGGCTGGGGGCGGAGCGGGGGATTCGCTGGTTGATCACCACCTCGCGGCGGACCCCGCCGGAGGTTGAGCAGATGCTGTCGCAGCAGCTCGATCCGGCGGTGGTGGCGGAGTTGGTGTGCTATAACCGCGCCCCCAAAAAGGTGGTGCACCCCTTCCTCGCCGCCGCCGAGCGGGTGTTGGTGACCCAGGACAGCCTGACCATGGCGAGCGAAGCGCTCTGTAGCGGCCGGCCGGTGACGCTGTTGGCCCCGGAGCGGTTGCGGGTGAAGCAGGGCTCCTACTTCGCCGAACTGGTGGAGTTTTTCCCCCGCCTGGCCGGGGTGGAGCGGATTTTGGCCAGCGAGCTGCCCCGCTACACGCCAGCCCCCCCCGGCGAGGGGGCGATCATCAGCCTCGACGCCATCGGCCCGGAGCTGGCCCACTGGGTGAGCGAGCTGCAACGGCGCCGGGGGGGGTGAAAACCGCCCGCCCGATTCGGCACCGGGCCGGGTGGCTGGCCGAGGGGGCTATTCGCGCCAGTGCTCTTCGATCCATTTCGCCGGCATGAAAAAGCGTTTCAGATAGCGAAAGCGGGAGCCGGTGAACTCCCGGCTGAAGCAGGCGCGAAGGTGTTGCAGCCGCCCGTGGGCCTCGACCTGATCGGACCAGCGCCCCAGCACCGCATCGGCCGGATCGGGTTTTCCCGGAAAGATCACCACCCGGGTCCCCCTGGGCAGCCTGGGGGGGCGCAGGTAGCGCAGGGGCCAGGGGCCGAGGCAGTCCATGCGAAAGTGGCGCACCCAGCCACGGGGCCAGAATTTGACCCCCCCCTCGATGCAGTTGGTGACATAGCGCTGCTCGAACTGGTATTTGTCGGCGATCCCCTCCGGGTCTTTGCGGAAATTTTCCAGCAGGTAACCGTGGCGGCCTATTTCGAAGCGGAAGATCGAGGTCTGACCGAGCCGCTCCAGCGGCTTGACCCAGTTGCGGGCCAGAATGACATCCTCGGGGCTGCCATGGCTGAAGAAGGGGTCCAGGCTGGCGGTGATCACCACATCCAGATCGATGAACAACACGACCCCGGTCAGGTCGAACAGCTCGTACCCCCACATCGCCGTTTTGGGCCACTTTCCCGGCGCGTTGGCGGGGCGGGGGCAACCCAGCTCCGGCAGCCCCCGGCACACCACCTCTTCCCGGATGCCGGCGGGGTCGTCGGTCAGGCAGATCACCCGGAACGGGGGGGTGATGTTGCGCTGCACCATCGAGTAGATCCGATTGACATACTCCGGCCCGTAGCGGGTGCCCCATTTGATACACAATACCTGCTTGACCTGTTCACTCATGTCCTGTTCCTGTGGTTTGCCGCCGCCGATAAAGGTAGTTCTTGCCCTTGGGGTGAGTTTTGAAGCGCCGGTGTACCCACATGTACTGGGTGGGGTCTTTGCGGATCGCGCGCTCGATCTCCGCGTTGACCCGCGCGGCGTCGGCCGCCTCATCCCCGCTGGGGAAGGATGGGAGCGGAGGAAACAGCTCCAGCTCGTAGCCGGAGTCGTCCGGCAGGCGGTGCTGCGCCAGCATCAGGATCGGCGAGCCGTTCAGTTTCACCATGCGGGAGGTGGCGGTGAGGGTGGCCGCCGGAACCCCGAAAAAAGGGGCGTAGACGGACTGGCTGCGGCCAAAGTCCTGATCCGGCGCATACCAGACGATATGATTTTTCCTCAGCGCCCTCACCACGGCGCGGATGTTGGAGCGCTCGAACGCCTGGCCGAAATAGCGCAGCCGATTGCGGGTAATGACCTGTTCCAGGTAGGGGTTGTTGTGGCGGCGATACATCGCATCGACCGGGTAGTAGTCTGAAAACAGCAGCCCCCCCAGGTCGAGGGTGGAAAAGTGCGCCCCCAGCAGAATCACCCCTTTGCCCTCGGCCAGCGCCGCATCCAGATACTCCCGCCCCTTGAGGGTGAAACAACCGCGCAGCTTGTCCAGCGGAGTCCACCAGGCCATGGCGGTTTCGAACAGACCGATCCCGTTGTTGGCGAACACCGTGCGCACCATTTTCGCCTGCTCCGCCGGGCTCAGCTCGGGAAAACAGAGGCGGATGTTCACCTGGGTGACATGGCGCCGGCGGGGGCTGAGGTAGAACAGGAGATGCCCCACCACGCGACCGAGGCGGATCTGCCAGCGCCAGGGGAGGCGGTTGAGCAACCACAACAGGGCGATGCCGGCGCGGGCGGGCCAGAAGCGCGGGGCTGGAAAACGGGGGGCGGCAGTGGGTCGGCTCACGGGCTCTCTTGCAACAGATCGATGACGGGGATGATTGTAAAGCGGCGCCGCCCGCGCGGCAAACCGCCGGGGTTGCCCCCTCCGGCCGATCGTCTCATGTTATGATGCGCCCGGACCCGAGAGCTGAAAGGTTACAGATGAAAATAGCAGTTGCAGGTACAGGTTATGTGGGGCTGTCCAACGCCGTGTTGCTGGCGCAGCACAATGAAGTGGTGGCGCTGGATATCCTGAGTGAGAAGGTGGCGCAGTTGAACCGCGGCGAGTCGCCGATCGAAGATGCGCAGATCAGTGAATATCTCGCCAGCGGCAAGCTACGCCTGCGCGCCACTCTGGACAAGCGGGAAGCCTACCGGGGGGCCGATTTCGTCATCATCGCCACCCCCACCGATTACGATCCGCAGACAAACTATTTCAATACCCGCAGCGTCGAGGCGGTGGCCCGGGATGTGCTGGCGATCAACCCGCACGCCGTGATGGTGATCAAGTCCACGGTCCCGGTGGGTTTCACCCGCGAGCTGCGCCAGCGGCTGGGCAGCGACAACCTGATCTTCTCGCCGGAGTTTCTGCGCGAGGGCAAGGCGCTGTACGACAACCTCTACCCGTCGCGCATCATCGTGGGGGAGCGCTCGGCGCGGGCGGAGCGCTTCGCCCAGCTGCTGATCGAGGGGGCCATCAAGGAGGAGATCCCGGTTCTGTTCACCGACTCCAACGAAGCGGAGGCGATCAAGCTGTTCGCCAACACCTATCTGGCGATGCGGGTCGCCTACTTCAACGAGCTGGACACCTACGCCCAGAGCCATGGATTGAACACCCGCCAGATCATCGAGGGGGTGGGGCTCGACCCGCGCATCGGCAGCCACTACAACAACCCCTCCTTCGGTTATGGCGGCTACTGTTTGCCCAAGGACACCAAACAGTTACTGGCCAACTACGATCAGGTTCCCAACAATCTGATCCGCGCCATCGTCGACTCCAACACCACCCGCAAGGATTTCATCGCCAACTCGATCATCGCCCGCAACCCGAAGGTGGTGGGGGTGTATCGGCTGGTGATGAAATCCGGTTCGGACAACTTCCGCGCCTCCGCCATTCAGGGGGTGATGAAGCGGATCAAGGCCAAGGGGATCGAAGTGGTGGTCTATGAGCCGGTGCTGGAGGGTGAGCAGTTTTTCAACTCCCGCGTGATCCGTGATCTGGATGAGTTCAAACGGGTCAGTGATGTGATTCTGGCCAACCGGTTGGCAGAGGAGATCCGCGACTGCGGGGCGAAGGTCTTTACCCGGGATCTGTTCGGCAGCGACGCCTGAGCAGAGACAACGACAAACACGTGGAGCGGATGGATAACAAAGAGCAAACCGAACGGGTCGGAACGGCGGGGGCAGATTCGGGTGCGTGGCACCTGTACCGGCGGCTGTTGATCTATGTGCGCCCGCTGTGGCCGATGTTTCTCGTCAGCTTCGTCGGCTTCGCCATATACGGCCTGGGGCAGGCGCTCTCCGCCAAGTGGCTCGAGATGGTGGTCGATGCCGTGCAGCGGGCCGACTACGACCAGCGCGGCTTTCTTGCCCTGGCCGTGCTCGGTGTCTTTCTGCTGCGGGGGCTGGGGGCTTTCATCGGCAACTACAGCATCGCCTATGTGGGGCGGGAGGTGATTCACACCCTGCGAACGCAGGTGTTCGAGCGGTTGCTGCTGCTCCCCTCCCACTACTACAGCCACAAATCCAGCGGCGAGCTCCTGGCCAAGCTGACCTACAACGTCGAGCAGGTGACCGGGGCGGTCACCAACGCGATCAAGGTGCTGTTTCGGGAGGGGCTCTCGGTGGCCGGGCTGATGGGCTATATGCTCTATCTCAACTGGAAGCTGACGCTGCTCTTCGTCGCCGCCGGGCCGCTGATCGGGCTGGTGGTTTCGGTGGCCGCCAAGCGGATGCGCCGGCTGAGCCGGCGGATTCAACAATCGGTGGGCGATATCACCGAATCGGCCTCTGAAGCGATCAAAGGCTATCAGGTGGTGCGCATCTTTGGCGGGGCGGACGCTGAGCGCGAGCGCTTCCGGCAGGCCAGTCTGCACAACAAACGCCAGTTCATGAAACTGGTGGTGACCCAGTCGCTCAATACGCCGATCATCCAGTTGCTGGTGGCGCTGGCGCTGGCGTCGCTGCTGTTTCTGGCTATGCACCCCGACGTGGTGGGCAGCATGAGTACCGGCGGGTTCGTCGCCTTCCTGACCGCCGCCGGCATGGTGACCAAGCCCCTGCGCCTGCTCACCGATGTCACCTCCATCGTGCAAAAAGGGATCGCCGCCGCGGAAAGCCTGTTCGAGGTGTTGGATGAAACGGTGGAACAGGACCGGGGCACCCGCGTTCTGGATCAGGTGGGCGATATCGAGTTCCGTCACCTCTCCTTCGCTTACCCCGGCACGGAAAAACAGGTGCTAAAGGACATCTGCCTGCGCCTGCCGCAGGGCAAGACCGTGGCGCTGGTGGGGCGCTCCGGCAGCGGCAAGACCACCCTGGCCAGCCTCCTGCCCCGTTTCAATGATGGCTGGAGCGGGGAATTACTGATCAACAAAGAGCCGTTGCAGACATTTACCCTGGCCAGCCTGCGCCGCCAGATCGCGCTGGTAAACCAGAATGTGGTGCTGTTCAACGGTACCATCGCCGAGAACATCGCCTATGGCGCCATGGCTGGGGCCAGTGAAAGCGCGGTCCTGGCGGCGGCAAAGGCGGCCCATGTGAGCGAGTTCGCGGCGCGCCTGCCCGAGGGGATTCGCACCCGGGTGGGGGAGAATGGGGTGCTGCTCTCCGGCGGTCAGCGCCAGCGCATCGCCATCGCCCGGGCCATTTTGAAGGATGCTCCGATCCTGATTCTGGATGAGGCCACCTCGGCGCTGGACAGCGAGTCCGAACGCCATATCCAGCAGGCGCTGGAGGAGGTGATGCGCGGGCGTACCACCCTGGTGATCGCCCACCGGCTGTCGACCATCGAAAAAGCGGACCTGATCGTGGTCATGGAGGAGGGGCGCATCATCGAGCAGGGCACCCACTCCGAGCTGCTGGAGCAGCAGGGGGCCTATGCCCGCTTTCATATCCTGCAAACCGACACCGCCCCGGAGTGACGCCGATGGCGCGCCTGCTCTACACCGCGCTCTGTTACACCCTGGCGCCGATCTTTCTGCTGCGCCTGTGGTGGCGCGGCCGTCGCCTGCCCGGGTATCGCCGCAACGGGTGGCAGCGGCTGGGGTTGGGGGCTGCCATCGCGGGACCGGTGATCTGGATCCACGCGGTGTCGGTGGGGGAGACGGTCGCCATCGCCCCGCTGGTGGAGCGGCTGCTGGCGCGCTACCCCCGCCATCGCCTTCTGCTCACCAGCATGACCCCCACCGGCGCGGCGCGGGTGCGCGCCCTGTTCGGCGACCGGGTCGAGCAGCGTTTCTGCCCCTGGGATCTGCCGCTGGCAGTGCGGGCTTTTTTGCGCCGGGCGCGCCCCGAGCTGTGTATCATCGTCGAGACCGAGCTGTGGCCCAATCTGGTCGATCAGTGTGCCCGCGCCGGCGTTCCGGTAGTGCTGGCCAATGCGCGGCTGTCGGCGCGCTCGGCGCGCGGCTATCAGCGCCTGGCCCCGCTGAGCCGCCCCATGCTGCAGCAGCTGAGCCTGATCGCCGCGCAGGGGCGGGCGGACGCACGGCGGTTCGTTGCCCTGGGCGCACCCCCCGAACGGGTGGCGGTGATCGGCAGTATCAAGTTCGATCTGCAGCCCGATGCCGCTCAGGTGGCGGCGGGGCGGGCGCTGCGGCAGCGGCTGGGCAGCGATCGCCCGGTGGTGATCGCCGCCAGCACCCACCGCGGCGAGGATGAGATCCTGCTGAACGCCTGGCGGCAACTCAGGGCGAGCCATCCGCAACTGGTGCTGATCCTGGTGCCGCGCCACCCGGAGCGCTTCGAGGCGGTGGCCCGCCTGTGCCGGAGCTGCAGCGAGCGGCTGGTCCGGCGCAGCGCCGGCGGCCAGCCGGACACACAGACCGAACTCTACCTGGGCGACAGCATGGGCGAGCTGATGATGCTCTATGCCGCCGCCGACATCGCCTTCGTCGGTGGCAGTTTCAGTGGTACCGGCGGCCACAATCCGCTGGAGCCGGCGGCGCTGGGGGTGCCGGTGGTGATGGGGCCGGACTGCTTCAATTTTCAGCCGATCACCGACGCGCTCAGCGCGGCGGGCGGGTTGGTGCGGGTGGGCGATGCCGCCGAGCTGCGGGCGCAGCTGGCGCGCTGGCTCGATGACCGGGAGCAGCGGCGGGCGGCGGGGCGGCGGGCGGCGGCCTTCGTGGCGGCCAACCGCGGGGCGCTGGATCGGCTGGAGCGGCTGGTGTCAGTCCTGCTGGCCCGGCGCCGCGGCGGGGGCGGCGCCGATCGTGCTGAGTGAGCCCGGCGAGCGAGCCCGCCTCGACCCGATCAGATGGCAGAAAAATCGAATTGCTCGCCGCTCTGTTCAGCGAATGCGGCCTGCAGCACCTCGGCCAGCGGGGCGCCGTCGCTGTCACGTCGCCACTGCGTGCCATCATGGTCGAAGTGGAAGCCGCCGTTGCGGGTGGCGAGCCAAAGCTGTTTTACCGGCGGCTGGCGGGTGAAGATGATCTGGCTGCCGTTTTCACAGGTTACGCTCAACATGCCGGCGTTACTTTCACAGTCGAGATCGGTTTCGGCGGCGTCCAGAATCTCCTCGATCCGCCCCAGGGTGGCGTCCACTTCACGCATGAATTCAGATTCGGTCATCGGTTCACTCTCTGCTGGCCTGTCTCGGCCGGGAGTATAACGCACTCCCGGGCGGTACTCAGCCCCCGTGGCTAAGGGTATAATCAGCGGTTGACCATTGCCGCCTGCGGGCGGGCAACCGATTGGAAAGGGATCGATGATGCTGAAACGCTGCTGGCCCGCGCTCCTGCTGGGCACTCTGCTGCTGTCGGGCTGTGGCCAGAAGGGGCCGCTCTATCTGCCGGACGAGACGGCGGCGAACCGGATCGGTCATAGCGACCCGATCAACCACGATGAGAGCCTGAATGGATAACTTTGTATACCGCGACGGCCAGCTGCACGCTGAAGCGGTGGCCCTGAGCCGCATCGCCGAAGAGTTTGGCACCCCGGTTTATGTTTATTCCCGCGCCGCGCTGGAGCAAGCCTATCTGGCGTATGCCCGGGCGCTGGCGGGGCAGGATGCGCTGGTGTGCTACGCCGTCAAGGCCAACGCCAATCTGGCGGTGTTGAATGTGTTGGCACGGCTGGGGGCGGGTTTCGACATCGTCTCGGTCGGTGAGCTGGAGCGGGTGCTGCGGGCCGGGGGCGATCCGCGCAAGGTGGTGTTTTCCGGCGTCGGCAAACAGCGCGGCGAAATTCGCCGGGCGCTCGAGGTGGGGATTCTCTGCTTCAATATCGAGTCCGCCGCGGAGCTGGAGCGGATCGAGGCGGTGGCGGCGCAGATGGGCGTCGAGGCGCCGGTCTCCATCCGGGTCAACCCGGATGTGGATGCCGGTACCCACCCCTACATATCGACCGGCCTGAAAGAGAACAAGTTTGGCGTCGAGATCGACACGGCGGTCGAGCTCTACCGCCGCGCCGCGGCATCGAGCCAGCTCGAGGTGGTGGGCATGGATTGCCATATCGGCAGCCAGTTGACCGAACTGGGCCCCTTTCTGGCCGCCCTCGACCGCTTGCTGCTGCTGCTGGACAAATTGTCGGCGCAAGGGATCCAGATCCACCATCTCGATCTGGGTGGCGGCCTGGGGGTTCGCTACCACGATGAAACCCCGCCCACGCCGGGCGCCTATCTCGAGCAGGTGCTGCAGCGGCTGCAGGGGCGCGATTACAAGCTGATCGTCGAGCCGGGCCGCTCCATCGCCGCCAACGCCGGGGTGATGCTGACCCGGGTCGAACTGCTCAAACACAGCGGGGACAAGAACTTTGCCATCGTCGATGCGGCCATGAACGATCTGATCCGGCCGGCACTCTATGGTGCCTATCAGGCGATCATTCCGGTCAAGCCGCGTACCGAGGGGGAGAGCAAACACTGGGATCTGGTGGGTCCGGTGTGTGAAACCGGTGATTTTCTCGGCAAAGATCGCCCCTTGAACCTGCAGCCGGGCGACCTGCTGGCGGTCTGCTCCGCCGGTGCCTACGGTTTCGTGATGGCATCCAACTACAACACCCGCCCGCGCCCGGCCGAGGTGATGGTGGATGACCACCGGGCCTGTCTGGTACGGGCGCGCGAGACGCTGAACGACCTGATGCGCGGCGAACAGCTGCTGCCCGAAGCCTGACGGAGGGCAACCATCATGCTGGTTCGCTTTACCAAAATGCACGGCCTGGGCAACGATTTCGTGGTGATCGATGCGTTGTCCCAGCGGGTGCGACTGACACCGAACCTCGTCACCCGACTGGCCGATCGCCATACCGGCATCGGCTTCGACCAGCTGCTGCTGGTGGAGCCGCCGAGCCGGCCGGATCTGGACTTTCGCTACCGTATCTACAATGCCGATGGCTCCGAGGTGGAACACTGCGGCAACGGGGCACGCTGTTTTGCGCGCTTCGTGCGCGAGCACCGGCTCACCATGAAAGATGAGATCCGCGTGGAAACGGCCCGGGGCGAGGCTACCCTCCACCTGCTGCCGGACCGGCAGGTGGAGGTGGAGATGGGCGTTCCCGAGCTGCGCCCCGCCGAGGTGCCGTTCGAGGCCGAGCGGCAAGCGCTGGTCTACCCGGTGGAGGTGGCCGGCGAGTGGGTCGAGTTGAGCGTCGTCTCCATGGGTAATCCCCATGGCGTGCTACGGGTGGAGGATCTGGAGCGCGCGCCGGTGGCGACGCTGGGAGCGGCGCTGGAGGCCCACCCGCGCTTTCCGAACCGGGCCAACATCGGCTTCATGCAGGTGGTGAATCGGGGCGAGATCCGGTTGCGCGTGTATGAGCGCGGCGTTGGCGAGACCCTGGCCTGCGGCACCGGTGCCTGTGCCGCCGTGGTGGCCGGACGGTTGCGCGGCCTGCTCGATGAGGCGGTGGTGGTTCACCTGCGCGGTGGAGATCTTCGTATCCGCTGGCCCGGCGAGGGGCAAATGCTGCGCATGACCGGCCCGGCGACAACCGTTTTTGAAGGACAGATCTACTTATGAACGATGCAAGCAAGCGGGTGGAGGCGGTGATGCCGAGCGCCGAGCAGGTGGCAGAGTATCTGGCCAACCACCCGGCGTTCTTCAGTGAGTACACCTGGCTGCTGGAAAAACTCCATGTCCCGCACCAGCGGGGCACCACCGTATCGCTGGTGGAGCGCCAGACCTCGCTGCTGCGGGAGCGCAACCAGCTGTTGCACGGCCATCTCGCCGAGATGATCGAGGCGGCGCGACACAACGATGTGCAGTTCGAAAAGACCAAGCGGATGGTGCTGGCGCTGCTGGAGGCCTGCACCCTGGATGATGTGGCCGTGGCGGTGGAGGAGAGCCTCTGCCATGACTTTTACGGCGATGAGACCGCCCTGCTGCTGTTCAGCGAGCATGCGCTGGCGAGCAACGCCATCCGCACCCTGGCCCGGGCGGAGGACTCGCTGGTCCAACCTCTGATCGAGACCAACCTGCCCAGCTGCGGCCAGCTGTCGCCGGCGATGAACCGCTATCTGTTCCAGGAGCGCGCGCTCAAGGTGCAATCGGCGGCGGTTGTGCCGCTGGTCAAGGGGGAGACCCTCGGACTGCTGGCGATCGGCAGTTACGATCCCAACTACTTCCAGAGCAGTCAGGGCACCCTGTTCCTGAGTTATGTGGGCGAGGTGCTCAGCCGCATCATCTTCCGTATCCTGCAAGGGCAGCGGAGCTGAGA
Organism: Pseudomonadota bacterium; assembly: GCA_034189745.1. Taxonomy (GTDB): domain Bacteria; phylum Pseudomonadota; class Gammaproteobacteria; order Pseudomonadales; family Balneatricaceae; genus Marinobacterium. The sequence goes on along the minus strand of JAXHUI010000029.1, from coordinate 14,612 downwards.
CGGTGGTGGAGGAGCAGACCTGGCCCGACCACTTTCTGCGCTATCTGCGCGTCGAGCGCCAGCTCTCCCCCCACACCCTCGACAACTACCGCCGCGATCTTTCCACCCTCCGGGCCGAGCTGGAGCGCAGCGGCCCGGCGGGCTGGGACCGGCTCACCGAGCCGCAGCTGCGGCGGGCGATCGCCGGCCTGCATGCGCGCGGGCTGTCGGGGCGAACGCTGCAGCGGTTGCTCTCCGCCCTGCGCAGCTTTTACCGCTTTCTGGCGCGCGAGGGGTGGGTGCGCAGCAACCCCGCCCTGGCGGTGCAGGCCCCCAGGGCGGGGCGTCGGCTGCCACAAACCCTGGACACGGAGCAGGTGGCGGCGCTGCTGGAGGTGGCGGGCGACGGGCCGCTGGATATCCGTGACCGGGCGATGATGGAGCTGATCTACTCCTCCGGCCTGCGGGTATCGGAACTGGTTCGCCTCGACCTGCGCGACATCGATCTGGCCGATGGCAGCCTCGTGGTCACCGGCAAGGGCAACAAGATGCGCCGCTTGCCGATCGGGCGGTTGGCGCGGCAGGCGATCCACCGCTGGCTGGGGGTGCGCCAGGGGCTGGCCGCGCTGGAGGAAACGGCCCTTTTCACCGGCCAGCGGGGCAAGCGCCTGACCACCCGCGCGGTGGAGCAGCGCCTGCGCAAGCGCGGGGAGCAGCAGGGCACCCAGGGGCGGGTCTATCCCCACCGCCTGCGCCACAGCTTTGCCAGCCACCTGCTGGAGTCCAGCGGTGACCTGCGCGCGGTGCAGGAGCTGCTGGGCCATGCCAATATCAGCACCACGCAGATCTACACCCACCTGGATTTCCAGCACCTGATGGAGGTGTATGAGCAGGCCCATCCGAGAGCGAGGCAGAAGCGGGATGATTGAGTGCGTCACCTTCGATCTGGACGACACCCTGTGGGCGGTCGATCCGGTGATCGAACAGGCCAACCGGGAGCTCTGGCAGTGGCTGGAAGCGCATGCGCCGGAGGTCAGCCAAACCCTTGCACCGGCCGATCTGAGCGCCGGGTCGGCACTTCACCAGCAACTGCTGCAGCAGGCGCCGGAGATCGCCCACAGCGTCAGCCAGGTTCGCCTGCGGCTGCTGGAGCAGGGCTGTCGCGCCGCCGGCCATGGCGAGGAGCGGGCCCGGCAGCTGGCCGCGGCGGCCTTCGAGGTGTTCCTCCACGCCCGCCACCGGGTGGAGCCGTTCGAGCACGCCCAGCCGGTGCTGGAGCGGCTGCGCCGGGAGGGCTACCTGATCGGGGCGCTGAGCAACGGTAATGCGGATCTGGCCCGGCTCCCGATCGGCGAGCTGTTCGATTTTCAGTACAACGCCGATGGCGTGGGCGCGGCCAAGCCGCATCCGGCGATGTTCGAGCGCGCGCTGGCGCACACCGGGCTGCGAGCGCATCAGGTGGTGCACATCGGGGATCACCCGATCAACGATGTGCAGGCCGCCCGGCAGGTGGGGATGTGGACCATCTGGGTGAATCTGCCGGGCCAGCAGTGGCCGCAACCGGCCCGGGCGGATGCCACCGTCAACCAGCTGGCGGCCATTCCGGCGGCGCTGGCCCGGATCGCGCAGCGCGCCGCCGCCGCCCCCCGCTAGCGCGGGCCGGATCAGTCGAGAAACAGCGCCAGCAGGTCATTCAGAAACAGTTGCCCCTGGGGGGTTGCCACCAGCCGATCGGGCCGTTGCTGCAGCAACCCCCGCTGGCGCGCCTGGCGCAGCAGCGGGGCGATCACCTCCAGCTCCGAGCCGGTGCGAGCCTGGAACAGCTCACTGGCGACGCCATCGGTCAGGCGCAGGGCGTTGAGCATGAATTCGAAGGGGCGCTCCCGGACCGGGATCAGCTCCCGTCCGGCCAGCCGCCGGGCCGGGTCGAAATAGCCCCTGGGCTGGCGCTGCTTGTGGCGCCGCTCGATCACCAGCCGCTCCCCTTCGCGCCAGCTCAGTTTGCCGTGGGCCCCGGCACCGATGCCGATATAGTCGCCAAACTGCCAGTAGTTGAGGTTGTGGCGCGCCTGTCGGGCGTGACGGGCGTAGGCGGAAATTTCGTACTGGTGGTAACCGCTCTGCTGCAGCAGCCGCTGCCCCTGTTCCTGAATCTCCCACAGGGCCTCATCCTGCGGCAGTGGCGGTGGCTGGGCGTGGAACGCGGTATGGGGTTCGATGGTGAGCTGATACCAGGAGAGGTGGCCGGGGTCGAGCGCCAGCGCCTGTTGCAGGTCGGCCAACGCCTGCGGCGGCGTTTGTCCGGGCAAGCCGTGCATCAGATCCAGGTTCACCCGGGGGAAGAGCTCCAGCGCGGCCTCGGCCGCCGCCAGCGCCTCGGCCGGAGTGTGGATCCGTCCCAGCCGATCGAGATGGTCGGCGTGGAAACTTTGCACGCCGAGGGAGAGACGGGTGACACCGGCGGCGCGGAAGCCCTCGAAGCGGCTTTGCTCAAAGGTGCCGGGGTTGGCTTCCAGAGTGATCTCGAGATCCGCCGCCAGCGGCACGCGGGCAGCGATCCCCTCCAGCAGGCGTTGAATGGATGCTGCGCTGAACAGGCTGGGGGTGCCGCCACCGATGAAGATCGACTGCAGCTCACGCTCCCCCGCCAGGGGGAGATCGCACTCCAGATCGGCCAGCAGCGCCGCCACATAGGCGGCTTCCGGCAGCGGTTCGGTGGCGGCGTGGGAGTTGAAATCGCAGTAGGGGCACTTGCGCACACACCAGGGGATATGGATGTAGAGCGATAGCGGCGGCAGGCTCATGGTCGCTCGAGCCAGGGGGTGATCCGCTCGATCAGCTGGCGTACCGCCTTGCCCCGGTGGCTGTAGCGCTGTTTTTGCTCCGAACTCAGCTCGGCGCTGGCCAGGCCGAGCTCGGGAATGAAGAACAGCGGATCATAGCCGAAGCCGTTATCGCCGCGGGGGGCGTCCAGAATGACCCCCTCCCAGCTGCCCTGACAGATCAGCGGGGTCGGATCTTCGGCGTGGCGCAGCAGCACCAGCAGACACTGAAAGCGGGCGCTGCGCCGCCCGGCCGGCACCCGTTCGAGTGCCTGCAGCAGCTTGCGGTTGTTGTCCGCATCGCTGCAGCCGGCGCCGGCGTAGCGGGCGGAGTGGATCCCCGGCGCGCCATCGAGGGCATCCACCTCCAGGCCGGAGTCATCCGCCAGAGCGGGCAGGCCGGTGGCCCGGGCGGCGTGGCGCGCCTTGATGATGGCGTTTTCCACGAAGCTCAGGCCGCTCTCTTCCACACCCGGCAGGGCAAAGTCGGATTGTGGCAGGAGCTTGATCTCAAGCGGCGCGAAAATCTCGCCGAACTCCCTCAGTTTGCCGCGATTGCCGCTGGCCAGCACGATTTTGTCGATCATCTTCCCCTCAATCGGCGTAAAAGGTCTGTTCAAATTCGATGTGATAGGGGGGTTTATTGGGGTCCGGCTGCACATCCAGACTGATCCTGAGCTGCTCCTCCTCGGTAAAGCGGAAGCTGCCGATGTAATAGAGCGCATCGCCCTCGTCGATCGGTTTGAACTCGATCGATTGGGCCTGACCCAGCAGGTTGGCCGCTCTTCCGCTGACGATGGCGGTGACCGGCGTCTTGCTGCCCGCCTCACCCCGTTTCAGCACGGAGACATTCACCAGCGCACGGTACTTGCTGCGGGTGATGCCGTTCAGCTGCGCCACCTCCGGCGTCAAGAAGCTGGAGTTGAAGGCGTTGTAGTGGATCTCATAACGGTCGTCGGCAACCATCTGTTCAGCCAGGGCCGTGGTGCTGAACAGCAGGGCGCCGCCCAGCAGCAGCCGGGTCAGGGTGGTGGTGATCGGTTTCATCCGGGTCTCCTTTCAGCAAGTGATACGGTAGATGGCGATCTCGCCCAGCATGTTGGGCCACAGCTTGATCCACCAGCGGTGGCGGTGGGCGTGGTCGACCACGGTGCGCTCCAGAATCTCGATGTTGCGTTCGACACAGAGCTGCTCGAAATCCTTGAAGGTACAAAAATGGATGTTCGGTGTGTCATACCAGGTGTAGGGCAGAAACTTCGACACCGGCATCCTGCCCCTGAAGGCAAGATAGCCGCGGGCGCGCCAGTGTGCAAAATTGGGGAAGGTGACGATCCCCTCGCGGCCGATGCGCAGCATCTCATCGATGATCCGATCCGGGCGGTGCATGCTCTGCAGCGCCTGGGTCATGATCACATAGTCGAAACTGTGGCTGCCGATGCTGCTCAGCCCGGCGTCGATATCCTTCTCGATCACGCTGACCCCGCGCTCGATGCAGGTGGTCAGGTTGTCGTGGTCGATCTCGAGACCGTAGCCGGTGACCTGCTTGTGCTGCATCAGGTGGGCCAGCAGCTCGCCATCACCGCAGCCGAGATCCAGCACGCGGGAGTTGGGCACGATCCAGTCGTCGATGATCTCCAGGTCAGCGCGCATGGGGTTCTCCTTTGGCCGGGGTCAGGCCGTTGGCGATCCGCTCCAGGTAGCGGCCAAGCACCTCCATGTAGCGCGGAATCGGGATCAGGAAGGCGTCATGCCCCTGGGGGGCGTCGATTTCGGCGTAGCTGACCGGCTTGCCGGCTGCGATCAGGCCATCCACCAGCTCGCGGGAGCGTTCGGGCGAGAAGCGCCAGTCGGTGGTAAAGGAGATCACCAGATAGCCACAGCGGGCCGGCTCCAGGGCGGCGGCCAGATCATGGCCCCGCTCCCCGGCGGGGTCGAAGTAATCCAGCGCCTTGGTCATCAGCAGGTAGGTGTTGGCGTCGAAGGAGGAGGAGAACCGCTCGCCCTGATACTGCAGGTAGGACTCGACCTCGAACTGCGGGTTGAAATCGAAGCTGAGCTTGCCATCTTTCAGCTCACGGCCAAACTTCTCCCGCATGCCGTCATCCGACAGGTAGGTGATATGGCCGACCATCCGGGCCAACATCAGGCCGGTGCGCGGCACCACCCCCTTCTCGTAGTAGTGGCCGTCATGGAACTGCGGGTCTCGGGTGATCGCCTGGCGGGCCACTTCGTTGAAGGCGATGTTCTGGGCGCTCAGTTTGGCGGCGGAGGCGATCACCACGCAGTGGCGCACCCGTTCCGGGTAGCTGATCGACCACTGCAACGCCTGCATCCCCCCCAAACTGCCACCCACCACGGCGGCCCACTGCCGGATGCCGAGCCGGTCGGCCAACCGCGCCTGGCTGTTGACCCAATCCTGCACGGTGATGATCGGGAAGTCGGGCCCATAGGGCTTGCCGGTGGCGGGATTGGGGCTGTTCGGCCCGGTGGAGCCGTGGCAGCCACCCAGATTGTTGAGAGAGACCACGAAAAAGCGGTTGGTGTCGATCGCCTTGCCGGGGCCGATGGCCGCGTCCCACCAGCCGGGCTTGCGCTCCTCCATGCTGTGGTAGCCGGCCGCGTGGTGATGACCGGAGAGGGCATGGCAGATCAGCACCGCGTTGGTGGCGGCGGCATCGAGCTCACCGTAGGTTTCCACCATCAGATCCCACTGTGCGAGGCTGCGACCGCAGCTCAGCGCCAGGGGCTGATCGAAATGGAGTTTGCGCGGCGTGACCAGGCCAACGGAGTCTTCAGGGATTGCGGCGGGCATGGTTATCTCTCAGTCGATTTCACAACAGCAACAGTCGCCCCAGTTGGGACTGCAGAATCTGGATCACCAGAAAGATCAGAATCGGCGACAGATCCAGTCCGCCGATCGGCGGGATCACCTTGCGGGCCAGGGCGAACAGGGGCTCGGTCAGCTGCAGCAACAGCTGCGGCGCCGGGTGATAGCTGTCGGGCGAGATCCAGCTGATGATGACGGCGCCGATCACCGCCCAGAAGTAGATGGTGAGAATGGTATCGATCACCCCAACGGCGGAGAAGAGCAGCAGTTGCAACGGATTGATCGCCGCCTGGGTCAGCGCGCCGGCGAACTGGAAGATCAGCAGCAGCATAACCGCCTTGACTGCCAGGGCGACGATCAGCGGCGCGGCATCGAACCGCCCCCGCGGGCGCAGCAGCATCTGCAGCGGGCGCACCGGGGGTTGGGTCAGGCGCACCACGGCCTGGGAGATCGGGTTGTAGTAGTCGGCCCGGGCCAGCTGCAACAGAAAGCGCAGCACCAGCATAAAAACATAAATTTCACCCAGGGTACGGATGATGAGGGTGATCGGGTCTTGTCCCATGGTGGCTCCTGTCTCGGTAGTCAGTCTTGGCCCAGCTCGTCGGCCAGCTCGGTGGCGCGGTCGCGGCAAGCGGTGAGGGCGTGTTCAACCAGTGTTTCGAAACCTTCTTCCTGGAAGGTTTTTATGGCCCGCTCGGTGGTGCCGTTGGGGGAGGTGACCCGCCGGCGCAGCTCCTCCGGCGGCAGATCGCTGTGGCAGGCCATGCGGGCGGCCCCCAGCGCCGTCTGCAGGGTCAGGCCCCGGGCGGTCTCCTCGCTCAGCCCCAGTTTGGTGCCGGCGGCGATCATCGCCTCCATCAGCAGGAAATAGTAGGCCGGGCCGGAGCCGGACAGGGCGGTGACCGCATCCAGCTCCGCCTCGCTCTGCACCCAGAGCGCGCGGCCGACCGCCTCCAGCAGCCGGGTGGCCTGTTGCCGCTCGGCCGCGCTCACCCGGGCGTTGGCATACAGACCGCTGGCGCCGGTCTGCACCAGGGCGGGGGTGTTGGGCATGCAGCGCACCAGGGCCACTTCGCCGCCCAGCCAGCGCTGCAGTGCGTCCAGAGAGATGCCGGCGGCGATGGAGATCACCAGCGGCCGGCGCGATTGCACCGCGCCGGCCAACTCGCTGGCAACGGCCTGCATCACCTGCGGCTTCACCGCCAGCACGACGATGTCGGCGCCAGCCACCGCGGCGGTGTTGTCGCAGGTCACATTCAGGCCCTGTTCGGCCAGATCCCGCAGGCGCTCGGGTTTTGGCTCCGCCGCCCAGATCCGGGCCGGCGGGAAGCCGTTCTCCAGCAGGCCGCCGATGATGGCGCGGGCCATGTTGCCGGCACCGATGAAGGCGATTACGGGGGGCTGGTTCATGTTGATGGTCTCGATCCTGTGGCTGGGTTATGGGGCCGCTGGTGGGTTGCGCGGGCCGAACAGTGCGGTACCGACGCGCACCAGGGTGGAGCCCTCGAGGATGGCCGCCTCCAGGTCGGCGGACATCCCCATCGACAGGGTATCCAGCGCCGGCAGCGTCTGTTGCAACCGCTCCAGCAACCGCCTCACTTGTGCAAACACCGCTCGCTGGCGCTCCGGGTCGGCTTCCGGCTGCGGAATCGCCATCAGGCCGCGCAGACGCAGATTGGGCAACCTGGCGACGGCCGCGGCCAGCGCGGGCAGCGCCTGCGGGGTGCAGCCGGCCTTGCTGGCTTCGGCGCTGATATTCACCTGCAGGCAGACATTCAACGGCGCCAGCCCCGCTGGGCGCTGTTGCGACAGGCGGGTGGCGATCTTGAGCCGATCCACACTGTGCACCCAATCGAACCGTTCGGCGATCGGGCGGGTCTTGTTGGATTGGATCGGGCCGATGAAGTGCCACTCCAGGGGTAGGTCGGAGAGGGCCTCCATCTTGTCCAGGGCTTCCTGCAGGTAGTTCTCGCCGAAGGCGCGCTGACCACACCGGCTCAGCTGGCGCACCTCGTCGGCGCGGCGGGTCTTGCTGACCGCCAGCAGAGTGACGCTGTCGGGGCGGCGGGTCGCTTTTTCGCAGGCCAGTCTGATCCGTTGGCGCACGGCTGAATAGTTGTCTGCTAACATAGGGCTGTGTGAATAGTGACGACTGTCATTGGCAGGTGGTACCTGTTCTGTTAGAACGGTGAAGTTTAAAGGAAGCTGCTGCGGATCTCGACCCATTATGGATATTACTGAACTTTTATCATTTGCCGTGCAACAGAGTGCATCCGATTTGCACCTGACCGCCGGCATGCCGCCCATGATCCGTGTAGACGGAGATGTGCGTCGAATCAAGCTGCCGGCGCTGGAGCACAAACAGGTGCACACGCTGGTGTACGACATCATGAACGACAAACAGCGCAAGGAGTATGAAGAGAATCTGGAGGTGGATTTCTCTTTTGAAGTGCCCAATCTCTCCCGTTTCCGTGTCAACGCCTTCAACCAGCACCGGGGCGCGGCGGCGGTGTTCCGCACCGTCCCCAACACGGTGCTCACGCTGGATGATCTGGGCATGGGCAACGTGTTTCGGGAGCTGTCGGAGAAACCCCGCGGGCTGGTGTTGGTGACCGGCCCCACCGGCTCCGGTAAGAGCACCACGCTGGCGGCGATGATCGACTACATCAATGATACCCGCTCCGATCATATCCTCACCATCGAGGATCCGATCGAGTTTGTACATGCGAGCAAGAAATGCCTGATCAACCAGCGGGAGGTCCATCGCGATACCCATAGCTTCTCCAACGCGCTGCGCTCGGCGCTGCGCGAAGACCCGGACGTGATCCTGGTGGGCGAGATGCGCGATCTGGAGACCATCCGCCTGGCGCTGACCGCCGCTGAAACCGGCCATCTGGTGTTTGGTACCCTGCACACCACCTCGGCGGCCAAAACCATCGACCGCATCATCGACGTGTTCCCGGCGGCGGAAAAGGACATGGTGCGCTCCATGCTGTCGGAATCGCTGCAGGGGGTGATCTCCCAAACGTTGCTGAAAAAACCTAAGGGGGGGCGGGTGGCCGCCCATGAGATCATGATCGGCACCCCGGCGGTGCGCAACCTGATCCGTGAAGACAAGGTGGCCCAGATGTACTCCGCCATCCAGACCGGGGCGGCCTACGGCATGAAGACGCTGGATCAGTCGCTGCTCGAGCTGGTGCAGAAGGGGTTGATCGCGCGCGAGACGGCCCGCGAAAAGGCCAAGAACCCCAGTTCATTCTGAGCCTGACGCAACAGGAGCAACACAGTGGATTTTACCCAACTGCTGAAAATAATGGTCGATCGGGGCGCCTCGGATCTGTTTGTCACCGCCGGCGCCGCGCCATCGATCAAGGTGGATGGCACCGTCCGCCCGTTGACCAAGGAAAAACTCAAGCCGAGCCAGGCCCGGGCACTGGTCTACAGCACCATGAACGACAAGCAGCTGGCCGAGTTCGAAGGCACCAACGAGTGCAACTTCGCCATCAGCGCACCGGGCATCGGTCGCTTCCGTGTCAGTGCGTTCATGCAGCGCAATACGCCGGGGATGGTGCTGCGGGCGATCAATGGCCATATTCCCTCGCTGGAGGAGCTCAACCTGCCGCCGGTACTGCGCGAGCTGGCCATGACCAAGCGGGGGCTGATCCTGTTCGTGGGCGGCACCTCCACCGGCAAGTCCACCTCGCTGGCCTCGATGATCGACTACCGCAACGAGCATCACGCCGGGCATATCATCACCATCGAAGATCCGATCGAATATATCCACAACCACAAAAAAAGCATCGTCACCCAGCGGGAAGTGGGGATCGACACCGAGTCTTTCGACGTGGCGCTGAAGAACACCCTGCGCCAGGCGCCGGACGTGATCCTGATGGGGGAGATCCGCTCCGCCGAGACGATGAAATTCGGCCTGCAGTTTGCCGAAACCGGCCACCTCTGCATGGCGACCCTCCACGCCAACAACGCCAACCAGGCGCTGGATCGGATCATCTCCTTCTTCGGCCCCGAGCAGCATGATCAGGTCTGGATGGATCTGTCGCTCAACCTGAAGGCGATCGTGGCGCAGCAGCTGCTGCCCACGGTGGATGGCAAAGGGCGCCGCGCCGCCATCGAGGTGATGATCAATACCCCATTGATTCAGGATCACATCCGCAAGGGGCAGGTACACGAGATCAAGGAGGTGATCAAAAAATCCACCAACCTGGGGATGCAGACCTTCGATCAGGCGCTGTTCGAGCTCTACCGCGATGGGGTCATCACCTACGAGGCGGCTCTGGCCCACGCCGATTCGGCCAACGACCTGCGCCTGATGATCAAGCTGGATGCGGAAACCAGAGGCAAGGCCGGTGGCCCGGCGGACGACATGCCGAGCTTCACCCTGCAGGATGAGGATGACAGCCTGAACCTGAAAGGGAGTATAAACGTCGACAACATGTAAGCCGCGGTTCACCTCCGGCGAGGGGGCACCCCCGCCCCCGGTTCCGCTATTTTCTGCCCGCCGCGGCGGTATCAGCGGCGGAACACGATGCGGCCATCCATCAGGGTGGCACTGACCCGCCCCTTGAGGGTCTGACCGAGGAACGGGGTGTTTTTGCCAGCCGAGCGTAGGTTCTCCTCGCTCACGCACCACTCGGCCGTCGGGTCGAACAGGCAGATATCCGCCTGTGATCCCACCTGCAACGTGCCCGCGTCCAGCCCCAGAATGCGGGCCGGTGCCAGGGTCAGGGCCGCGATCAGCTGGGGCAGCTCCAGCAGCTGCTGTTCGACCAGCAATAAACTCAACGGCAGCAGGGTCTCCAGACCGCTCATCCCCGCCTCCGTCGCCGCGAAGGGGGCCTGCTTGGCGATCGGGTCGTGCGGCTGATGGTCGGAGCAGATGGCGCTGATGGTGCCGGTCACCAGCCCCTGGCGCAGCCCGGCCCGATCCAGCGGGCTGCGTAGCGGCGGTTGCAGGTGGTAGGCGGCGTTGAAACCGTTGACGCAGGCATCGGTCAGCAGCAGGTTTTGGATCGCGACATCGGCGCTCACCTGCAACCCCCGTTGCCGGGCGGCCTCGATCAGACGGACCGAGTGTTCACAGGAGAGCTGGCCGAAGTGGGCCCGAACCCCGGTCTGCTCCGCCAGCAGCAGGCAGCGCGATACTTCGATGGTTTCGGCGCTGGCCGGGATGCCGTTCAGGCCCAGCCGGGTGCTGGTGGTGTCGTCGTGCATGCAGCCGTTGGCGGCCAGCGCCGCGTCCTGCGCCTGGAACACCACCAGCAGGTCGTGGGTGGCGGCGTATTCCAGACAGCGCAGCAGGATCTGGCTGTTGCCAAAGGGGCGACGTAGATTGGTAAAGGCGATGCAGCCGGAGCTGGCCAGACCGTGCAGGGGAGCGAGTTGCTCACCCTGCAGCCCCTGGGTGAGCGCCCCCATGGGGAGAACGCGGGCGAGGCCGATGTCGGCGGCGCGGTCCTGAATCAGTTCGGCCACCGCGGCGGTCTCCACGATCGGGTTGGTATCCGGTGTCACCACCAGCGTGGTGATGCCGCCGGCGGCCGCGGCGGCGGTTTCGCTGGCGATGGTGCCCTTGCGGGTCTGTCCCGGTTCACGCAGGGTGGTGCAGAGATCGACCAGACCGGGCGCAACGATCTGGCCGCGGGCGTCGATCACCTCATCGGCCTGGAACCCTTGCGGTGGCTCGCCGAGGGCGCGGATCTCGCCCTCGCTGACATAGAGATCGGTGATCCGGTCCAGTGACTGGGCCGGGTCGATCACGCGGCCCCCTGAAATCAGAATGTTCATCGGCTCAAACCTTCCGTGATCGGTTGTCGCTGGTGGCCCGTTGGGAGAGCTGGCCGCTCATCGCCTTGGACATCACCGCCATGCGCACGGCGATGCCGTTGGTGACCTGGTCGAGTATCAGCGAGCGGGGCCCGTCGGCCACCTCGGACTCGATCTCGACGCCACGGTTGATCGGGCCGGGGTGCATCACCACCGCATCCGGCTTGGCATAGGTCAGCTTGGCGCGGGTGAGACCGTAGAGCTTGTAAAACTCGGACTCATTTGGCAGCAGGGCGCTCTGCATCCGCTCCTTCTGCAGGCGCAACATCATGATCACATCCACATCACGCAGCCCGGCGGCCATCTCGGTATACACCCTGACGCCGAGGGCTTCGATATGGCGCGGCAGCAGGGTTTTGGGAGCGATGACGCGAATCTCCGCCACCCCGAGGGTGCGCAGGGCATGGATCTGCGAACGCGCCACGCGCGAGTGCAGTATATCGCCCACGATCGCGACCTTCAGCGGGGCGAACGCCCCCTTGTGACGGCGGATGGTGAGCATATCCAGCATCGCCTGGGTCGGGTGGGCGTGGCGGCCGTCGCCGGCGTTGATCACGGCGACATGGGGGGTCACATGCTGGGCGATGAAGTGGGCGGCGCCGCTGTCGGCGTGGCGCACCACGAACATGTCGGAGTGCATCGCCTGAAGCGTCATCAGGGTGTCCTTGAGGGTCTCCCCCTTTTTGGTGGAGGAGGTGTTGATGTTCAGGTTCAGCACATCGGCGGAGAGGCGCTTGGCGGCCAGCTCGAAGGTGGACAGCGTGCGGGTGCTGTTTTCGAAAAACAGGTTGGCCACGGTTTTGCCGCGCAGCAACGGTACTTTCTTCACCTGCTGCTCGCCCATGTCGACGAAGGAGTCCGCCGTGTCGAGAATCTCGAGCAGCAGCGCGCGTGGCAGCCCTTCGGTGGTCAGGAAGTGCCGCAGCTGGCCGTCGGCGGTCAGCTGGATGGCGTTCGGGTCGTTGGCCTCAAACATGGATCCACTCTCTTGTCGTTTCAACCACGCTGGCGGATGGTCAGGGTAAGGGGGTCCGGGCCGTTCAGCTTGACCTGCTGATCCGGTCCCAGCGCCAGGGTGCCTCCGACCACGTCGGGCTGGATCGGCAGCTCTCGTCGCTGCAGATCCAGCAGGGTGATCAGGCTGACGGAGGCGGGGCGGCCGTAGTCGAACAGTTCGTTCAGGGCGGCGCGAATGGTACGGCCACTCATGATCACATCGTCGACCAGCAGGATATCGCGCCCTTCGGTGGCGCAGGGCAGCTGGCTGGGCTGCACTCTGGGGTTGATCCCCACCTGGGTGAAGTCGTCCCGGTAGAAGCTGATATCCAACACCCCCAGGGGGGCGGTCAGCCCCAACTGCCGGTGCAGCCGCTCGGCCAGCCACACTCCGCCGGTGCGGATGCCGACCATCAGCGGCGCCTGCAGGTCGCGGCGGATGATCAGGGCGCGGGCTTCACTCGTCATCTCGTCGAGCAGCGCATCGATGCTCAGGGTTCCCGATACCATGGATCTCCTCCAATCGAGTGTGGCTGGGAATGCGCACGGCGGTGTTGAACCAGTCCTCCAGAATCAGGCGGGCGGCGAGGCCATCGACCGATTCCCGCTTGAAGTTGCTGCCGCCGCCGGCGTTCAGGTGGATCCGCTTGGCCTCCGCCGTGGTCAGCCGTTCATCGCACAAAAAGCAGGGCAGCCGGTAGCGGTCCTGAATCCGATTGGCAAACCTGCGGGCTCGACGCGCCATCTCCGAGGGGGTGCCATCCATGTTGAGCGGAACCCCCACCACCAGCGCGTCCGGCTGCCATGTGGCGATGGCGCCATCCAGTTGCGACCAGTCGGGTATGCCATCGCGGGCGCGTACCGGCTCGAGCTCGGTGGCGGTGGCGGTCACGCTTTGGCCGATGGCCAATCCTATGCGGGTGGTGCCGAAGTCGAACCCCAGCACCCGCTGGTGACCGTGGCTCATCGGGGGAGTCCCCTCAGGCGTGCCCGGCCTGGGCCGGCAACAGGTTCAGGTTGATCCCCAGAGTCGCCGCGGCCGCCTGCAAGCGCTCTTCCAGCGGCAGGTGGAACAGTATATCCGAATTTGCCGGACAGCTTAACCAGAGGTTGTCGCACATCTCCTGTTCCAGCTGCTCGGGGCCCCAGCCGGCATAGCCCAGGGCCACCAGGAAGGTGGCCGGGCCTTGGCCCCGGGCGATCGCCTCCAGAATATCCAGCGAGGTGGTCAGGCTGATCTCGGCGTTGATCGGGTGGCTGGAGAGCCAGGCTTGGTGGGGCTCTCGCCGGTGCAGCACAAAGCCGTGGTCATCCCGTACCGGGCCGCCGTTGAACACCGGGCGTTGTGAGCAGCGCCCGCTGTTGTCCTCCAGCTCCAGGTGGGAGAGCAGGTCACTCAGGCGGATGCCGCTGGGGCGGTTGACGACGATCCCCATGGCGCCGTACTCGCTGTGGTCGCAGATGTAGACCACGGTCTGGGCGAAGGTCTCGTCATGCAGGTGCGGCATGGAGATCAGGAAGTGGTCACGAAGTGAGGTAAGGGTATCGGACATGGTCGGTCTCTCTTCGCCGCTCGGGTATGGTTAAGGCTTAGTATACTTGGGCCTGTTTCTCAAATTTCCAGGTGCGAATGATTTCGAGGCGATCCACCTCCTTGCGCATTTCGACCGGAAAACTCTGGAACGGCGCGGCCAGCTGCACGATGCGGATGGCGCCTTCGTCCAGCTCGCGGTGGCCGGAGGAGCGCAGGATTTCGATATTCTCCACGCTGCCATCCGGGCGCAACGCCACCAGCAGGCGCAGTTTGCCCTGCAACCCGCGGTTGCGCGCCTGTTCCGGGTAGTTCAGGTTGCCCACCGTTTCCACCCGGCGGCGCCAGTTGTCCAGGTAGCTGGCATAGGCGTGGCCGCGCGTGGCCGCGGAGGTGAGGCGCAGCACGCGGGGGCTTCTGGCTCGGGTTTCCCGCTCCAGATCCAGTTGTGTTTGCAGGCTGGCCATCTCCAGCGCGCGGTTGAGCAGGGAGGTGGAGTTGCCGGTGGCCGGCGCCGCCGCCGCAGGCTGCTCCGGTTCCGGTTCGCTGACGCGCGGCGCTTGCTCGCTGGGGGTGGCAACGACGCTCTTCTGCCCCTGGGGCTGGCTTTCCTGCC
>JAXHUI010000028.1:0-26591 GCA_034189745.1 Pseudomonadota bacterium | reverse complement strand
GTTGACGATATCATCATAAAAGCTGACCGCCTGCTGCATGCTGGCCCAGAAGGAGCCGTCATAGATCCCCAGCCAGTCCACCGCGACCAGGGAGCCACCCCAGATGCCAACGACGGTAAAAATCATCGTCAGGATCGGCATGCAGATAAACCCGGCCCAGAAACGGGGGGCGACGATACGGCGCAAGGGATCGACCCCGATCATCTCGAGTCCGGCCAGCTGCTCGGTCGCCTTCATCAGGCCGATCTCGGCGGTGAGCGCCGAGCCCGCCCGGCCAGCGAACAGCAACGCCGTCACCACCGGCGCCAGCTCCCGCGCCAGGCTGAGAGCCACCAGCTGGCCCACCGCCTGCTCCGAGCCGTAATCCACCAGGATGGTGTAGCCCTGCAACCCCAGCACCATGCCAATGAAACCGCCGGAGACAACGATGATCACCAGCGAGAGCACGCCCACAAACCAGAGCTGCTTTATCAGCAGCGGCAGCATCACCAGCGGCTGAGGTCTGGCCACTAGCGCCTGAAACAGAAGCTGGCCCGAACGGCCCAAAGACGCCAGCCGGGAGAGGGCCCGGTGCCCGATCCGTTGCAGCATATTCGAGATCATGATACCTCTCCGAGCAGGTCTTCCATGTAATCCGGTGCTTGATAATGGAACGGCACCGGCCCATCGGGCAACCCTTGCATGAACTGGCGCACCTTGTCGGAATCCACCCCTTCCAGCTCCTTGGGGGTGCCGCTGGCGATCACTTCGGCGTCCGACAGGATATAAACGTAGTCGGCGATCGCCAGGGTCTCCTTGATATCGTGCGAAACGATGATGCTGGTATGCCCGAGCGCCTGGTTGAGGCGACGGATCAGATTGACCAGCACCCCCATGGCGATCGGGTCCTGCCCGGTGAAGGGTTCATCGTACAGCACGATATCCGGGTCCAGCGAGATGGCACGCGCCAGCGCCACCCGCCGCGCCATGCCGCCGGATAGCTCGCTCGGCATCAGCGCGCGCGCGCCGCGCAGTCCCACCGCCTGCAGTTTCATCAGCACGATATCGCGGATCATCTCCTCGGGCAGATCGGTGTGCACCCGCAGCGGAAACGCCACATTTTCGAACACATCCATGTCGGTGAAAAGGGCACCGCTCTGGAACAGCATCCCCATCCGCTCACGCACTTCGAACAGCTCACGCCGTCCCAGGGTCGGGATGTTGAGACCATCCAGCAGAATATCCCCCCGGTCGGGGCGCAACTGGCCGCCGATCAGTTTCAGCAGGGTGGTTTTGCCGGTACCGGAGGGCCCCATGATCGCCGTCACCTTGCCGCGGGGTATTTTGATCTCCACGCCGGCAAAGATGGGGCGGTTGCCACGGGCAAAACTCAATCCGCGGATATCGATAATGGCATCACTTTCAGGCTTCATGACGTCAATGTGACTCCAGCTACCAGGGGCGATCGGCTGAGGACCGGCGCCAACATGAAAGGCGGTAATATATCACCGCCGGTGGCAAACGTGAACGTATTCCTCCGGGGCGCGCAGCGCAGGTTAGGCGCCCAGGGCACTCTGGGGTAGAATGGGGGCTTTGGCAGATACGACCGAGCAGATGATACCGACCATGACCCAAAGCGACTACCTTCGATCCGGCCAGCAGACCATCCGCCTGGAGCTGGAGGCGGTGCAGGAGTTGCTGAACCACCTCGATGAGCCGTTCAACCGCGCCTGCGATCTGATGTTCCACTGCAAGGGCCGGGTGATCGTAACCGGCATGGGCAAATCGGGCCATATCGGCAGCAAGATCGCCGCCACGCTGGCCAGCACCGGCACCCCCTCCTTTTTCGTTCACCCCGCGGAGGCCAGCCATGGCGATCTCGGCATGTTCACCGGGGCCGATGTGGTGCTGGCCCTCTCCAACTCGGGCGAAACCGCTGAGCTGATCACCATCGTCCCGCTGATCAAACGGATGGGCGCCCCCATGATCAGCATCACCGCCAACGCCGCCTCGACCCTCGCCCGCAGCGCCGATGTCAACCTGCATATCCCGGTGGACCGGGAGGCCTGCCCGCTGGGGCTGGCGCCCACCTCCAGCACGACAGCGCAGCTGGTGCTGGGCGATGCGCTGGCGATCGCCCTGCTGGAGGCCCGCGGTTTCAGCAGCGAGGACTTCGCCTTTTCCCACCCCGGTGGCCGCCTCGGCCGACGGCTGCTGCTGAAGGTGGACGATATCATGCACACCGGCGAGGATATCCCCCGGGTTCAGGCCGACACCCCGGTGCGCGAGGCGCTGCTGGAGGTAACCCGTAAACGGCTGGGCATGACCGCCGTGACCGACCCCCAGGGAAAATTGCTCGGGGTCTTTACCGACGGTGACCTGCGCCGCACACTCGATCAGGAGATCAACCTCGCCACCACCCCCATCGCTGAGGTGATGACCGCCGAATGTACCCGGGTGGCGCCCGGTCTTCTGGCCGCCGAGGCGCTCAGCTTGATGCAGCGGCGCAAAATCAACGCCCTGCTGGTGGTGGACGAACAGGACCGCCCGGTGGGCGCCCTCAATATGCACGACATGCTGAAAGCGGGAGTAATCTGATGCAGCTGGACAGCCTTTCCGTTTCCTTGCGCCAGGCGCTGGGCGAGATCCGCCTGGCCGTGTTCGACGTCGACGGCGTCCTGACCGACGGCCGCCTCAACTTTCTGGCCGATGGCCGCGAGGTGAAATCGTTCCACACCCTCGATGGTTTCGGGATCAAGCTGCTCCACCGGTGCGGCATCGAAACCGCCCTCATCACCGGCCGGCGCTCGCCGCAGGTCGAACAGCGGGCGGAGGCGTTGACCATCACCTATCTGCGCCAGGGGCGGGAGGACAAACGGGCCGCGCTGGATGAGATCTGGCAGATCAGCCCACACGACGCCGCCACCACCGCCTACATCGGCGACGACCTGCCCGACCTGCCCGCCATCCGCGCCTGTGGCTTTGGCGCCAGCGTACCCAACGGCCACCCCCTGGTGCGCCAGGAGGCCGACTGGTGCAGCCGCGCCGCGGGTGGCCGGGGCGCGGCGCGGGAATTTTGCGAGCTGATTCTGGCCGCCCAAGGCAAACTCGATGCCATCTACGCCGAGTACCGCTGAATGCTGCAAGGTCGACTCAGGCTTTTCATCGCCCTGGTTCTGCTGCTGGTGCCGCTGCTCTGGTGGGGGTTTTCCTCCGCCCCGCTGAGCGACGCGCCGCTGGCGAACCGGGGCGCCGAGCGGATCGATTTTTTCATCCGCCAGGCGCGGATCACCCACTGGAACCGGCAGGGCGAAACGGCGCAGAAACTGAACGCCCCCCTGTTGCGCCACTACCCGGAACCGGGCGAGCTGCGGCTGGATGATCCGGTGGTGCTGATCCCCCGCGAGCAGGGAGGCGAGTTCCGCGTTCTGGCCCGGCAGGGGCGGATGCCCGACTCGCAGGAGCGCATAATACTTGCCGGAGAGGTGCAGCTTCACGATAATCCGCCCTCGGGCAGTGGCAGCGAGCTGTTGACCGAGCGGTTGACACTGTACCCTCCCCGCGACTACGCCGAGACCGACCTGCCGGTCAAGGTCGTGCGCGACAAGGATGTCACGACGAGCCACGGCATGGAGGTTTTTTTTGACCAACAGCGGATCGAGCTGCTGTCCGAGGTAACAGGTAGATACCATGCGAATTGACCGCCCCATGTTGTTGCTCGCCCTGCTGCTGACCCTGCCCCTCGGCGCGTGGGCGCTGCCCGAGGATCGTAATCAGCCGATCAACATCTCGGCGGACCGGGCCAGCATGGACCGGCGCACCGGGGTCACCGTTTATACCGGCGCCGTAGAGATCATCCAGGGCAGCATGGAGATACGCGGCCAGCGGGTCGAGCTGCACCGGGCCGCCGACGGCAGCATCGAACGGATCATCTCCACCGGCAATCCGGCCAGATTTCAACAGCAGCCGGCTGCGGGGCAACCCCTGACCAAAGCCTACGGCGGCAAGATGGATTACCAGGTCAAAAAGCAGGAGATCACCATCACCGAGAACGCGCGCGTCGATCAGGCCAAGGACACCTTCACCGGTGAGCGGATCGTCTACAACATGGAACGCGCGCTGGTGAACGCCTACGGCAGCGACCGCGAGGGGGGCGAGCGGGTCAAGATGGTGATTCAGCCCAAACCGGCGGAGGCCGACTGATGGCGACGCTGGAAGCGCTGCATCTGGCCAAAACCTACAAGGGCCGGCAGGTGGTGCAGGATGTCTCCCTGCGGATGGAGGCGGGCCAGATCGTCGGTCTGCTTGGCCCCAACGGCGCCGGCAAAACCACCTGCTTCTACATGATCGTCGGGCTGATCCCGGCGGACCACGGACAGATCCGCCTGCATCAGGAGGATGTCACCCGGTTGCCGATGCATGAACGGGCGCGGCGGGGGATCGGCTATCTGCCCCAGGAAGCGTCGGTGTTTCGCAAATTGAGCGTACAGGACAACCTGCTGGCCATTCTGGAGACGCGCAAGGAGCTGAGCCACGCCGATCGCAACACCCTGCTGGAGCAGCTACTGGAGGAGTTCCACATCACCCACCTGCGCGACAGCCCCGGCATGGCCCTCTCCGGCGGAGAGCGCCGGCGGGTCGAGATTGCGCGCGCCCTGGCGACCGAACCGGATTTCATCCTGCTGGACGAACCCTTCGCCGGTGTCGATCCGATCTCGGTGAGCGACATCAAGCAGACCATTCGCCACCTGCAGGAGCGGGGGATCGGCATCCTGATCACGGATCACAACGTGCGCGAAACCCTCGACATCTGTGAACGAGCGTATATCGTAAGCGAGGGGGAGATCCTCGCCCAGGGCGCCCCCGGCGAGATTCTGGCCAACCCGCAGGTCCGCCGCGCCTATCTGGGCGAGCAGTTTTCCCTTTGACCTGAAACGGCATCCATGTACATCCACCCCGTCCATCTGGCAGCTCTGATATGAAGCAATCGTTACAACTCAAGATCGGCCAGCACCTGACGATGACGCCGCAGCTGCAACAGGCGATACGGCTGTTGCAGCTATCGACCCTGGACCTGCAGCAGGAGATTCAGGCGGCGCTGGAGAGCAACCCCCTGCTGGAGGTCGAGGAGGAGCCAGAGAGCAGCGGTGAGCCCCGCGCCGAAAACGACGCCAACCAGCAGGAGTCCGCCAGCGATACCCGCTCGGGCGATGATGTCTCCGAACCGGACAGCTGGGAGGAAGCCACACTGGAGGAGCACTGGAGCGATGATATTCCCCGCGAGCTGGTCACCGACAGCAACTGGGACGATACCTTTCAGCACCAGAGCTCACCCGGCCCCGCCCGGGATGATGGCTGGGAGCCGGGCGACAACGACACCGCCGAGGAGAGCCTGCAGGACCACCTGCGCTGGCAGCTGAACCTGACCCCCATGAACAATGTCGATCGCATGGTCGCCCTCGCCCTGATCGACGCGGTCGACCCCGACGGCTACCTGCGCACCGATCTGGATGAGATACTGGAGCAATTTCGCCGCAGCGAACCGCAGCTGTTCGCCGATGCCGAACCGGCCGAGATCGAAGCCGTACTGCACCGCCTGCAGCAGTTCGATCCGGCCGGGGTGTGCGCCCGCGATCTGAGCGAGTGCCTGCAGCTGCAACTGCGCCAACTGCCGGAAGATACCCCGCTGCGGAGGGAAGCGTTGCGGCTGGTGCGCGATTATCTGGACCTGCTGGGCAGCCACGACTACCGCACCCTGATGCGCCGCCTGCGCCTGAAGGAAGACGCCCTGCAGCAGGTGATCGGCCTGATCCAGTCGCTCAACCCCAGGCCCGGCACCCTGATCAGCAGCGAACAGGCGCAGTATGTGATCCCCGATGTGATCGTGCGCAAGGTGGAGGGCCACTGGGAGGTGAGCCTCAACAGTGAAACCGCGCCGAAACTGCGCATCAATACCGACTATGCCGGCTTGATCCGCCGCGCCGACAACAGCGCGGACAACACCTACCTGAAGCACCACCTGCAGGAGGCGCGCTGGTTCCTGAAGAGCCTGCAAAGCCGGAATGAAACCCTGCTCAAGGTCGCCAGAGAGATCGTCGCTCGCCAGCTCGACTTCTTCGAAGCGGGGGATGAGGGGATGAAACCGATGGTGCTGCACGACATCGCCGCGGCGGTCGAGATGCACGAGTCCACCATCTCCCGGGTGACCACACAAAAATACATGCACACCCCGCGTGGTATCTTCGAGCTGAAGTATTTTTTCTCCAGCCACGTTGCCACCTCGGATGGAGGAGCGGCCTCCTCCACGGCGATTCGCGCCCTGATCAAGAAGCTGATCAGCCACGAAACCACCACCAAACCCCTTAGCGACAACAAAATCGCCGCCCTGCTCGAGGAGCAGGGGTTCAAGGTAGCCAGGCGCACCGTGGCAAAATATCGCGAGGCGATGAACATTCCACCTTCTAATGAACGCAAGCGTCTGGTTTAATGACACACCTGACACGTCGACCTCAACGTGTTCCATGACAAGGAGAGAAAACCTATGCAGATCAACATCACGGGCCATCACGTCGAACTGACTGACGCGCTGAATGAGTATGTCCACAACAAGTTCGACCGACTGGAACGTCATTTCGATAACATCACCAATGCACAGGTCACCCTCAGCGTGGAGAAACAGCGCCACAAGGCGGAAGCGGATATCCATCTGGCCGGTGGCGAGGTGTTCGCCGCCCATGAGCATGACGATATGTATGCGGCGATCGATGGTATGGTGGACAAGCTCGATCGCCAGATCATCAAACACAAAGAAAAACTCAAATCCCACAAATAACCGGTAGCGGCACGTCACGACATGCAACTATCTGAACTGCTGACCCCATCCCGTACCCTCTGCCACGTCGATGTGGTCAGCAAGAAGCGGGCACTCGAGCTCGCCAGCCAGACGATTGCCGAGCAGTTGGAGGGGCTGGCCGCTGAGGAGATCTTCAGCGGCCTGATCAACCGCGAACGCCTCGGCAGCACCGGTATCGGCGAGGGCGTCGCCATTCCCCACTGCAGAATCCCAGGCATCGAGACCGCGATCGGCCTGCTGATGACCCTCGCCACCCCGATCGACTTCGATGCCATCGACAACCGCCCCGTCGACCTGATCTGTGTTCTGCTGGTGCCCGAAGACGCCGAAGATGGGGCGCAGGCACACCTGCAGACCCTGGCCGGGCTGGCGGAGCTGTTCAACGACGCCAGCGTGCGCGAATCGCTGCGCAGCTGCGAAGATTCCGCCCACCTGCTGGCGCACGTCCAGACTCTTTGCAACGGAGCCTGAGATGCGGCTGGTCGTCATCAGCGGCCGCTCCGGCTCCGGCAAAAGCACCGCCCTGCAGGCGCTGGAAGATGTCGGCTTCTACTGTATCGACAACCTGCCGGCCCTGCTCCTGCCCGAGCTGATCCGGCTGATGCTGGCCGAGGAAACCCCCCACCTGCAGATCGCCGTCAGCATCGATGCGCGCAACCTGCTGAGCAACCTGAGACAGTTCCCCCGGGTCATGCAGACGCTGCGCGAGCAGCCGCAAATGAGCAGCGAAATCCTGTTCCTCGATGCCGATGAGGCCACCCTGCTGCAGCGCTACAGCGCCACCCGGCGGCGCCACCCCCTCACCGACCAGCAACAGAGCCTGCGCCAGGCGATCCGAACCGAACGTGACCTGCTCGAGCCGATCGCCAACCTGGCCGACCTGCGCATCGACACCACGCGGCTGTCGCTGTATGAGTTGCGCGATGGGGTGAAGCGGCGTGTTGCCGGGCGTAGCGAACAGATGCTTTCCCTGCAGATCGAGTCCTTCGGCTTCAAGCACGGCGTCCCGATCGATGCCGATTTCACCTTTGATGTCCGCGCCCTGCCCAACCCCTACTGGGTACCGGAGCTGCGCGGGTATACCGGCCGCGACAGCGAGGTGATCGCGTTTCTGCGCCGGTCGCCGCAAGTGAGCGAGATGGTAACCGACCTGCAGGCTTTCATCGCCAAGTGGCTGCCCCGGTTGCAGGCCAACAATCGCAGCTATATCACCATCGCCATCGGCTGTACCGGGGGGCAGCACCGCTCGGTTTACGTTGCCGAGCAGCTGGCTGGTTATTTTCGCGGGCGTGTGGATAATGTGCAGGTGCTACATCGGGAACTGAGTCAGCCTGCCGCAGGAACACGCCATGATTGAGAAGCGACTGACCATCATCAACAAGCTGGGTCTGCACGCGCGCGCGGCGGCCAAACTGGTCACGCTGGCCAATCAGTTCGACGCCACCATCCGCATCTGCAAGGGTGATCACGAGGTGGACGGAAAGAGCATCATGTCGGTCATGATGCTGGCCGCCAGCAAGGGCACCGAGATCGCGCTCATGGCCGAGGGAGAGGATGCCCCCCAGGCACTGGAAGCGCTCACCCTGTTGATCAACAACCGCTTCGACGAGCCGGAATAACACACCCCCAACCGTCACCCCCGCGCAACCCACCCCCATGCGAGATCCGCCATGAGCGAGCAGGAAACCCAATCCAATCTGGAAGCACTGAGCGCCGCGCTCGAGGTGGGTGAGCTGCAGCAGTTGAGATTCATGCTCAACAAGGGGCTGAAGCCGGTCGAGGTGGCCTACCTGCTGGAAAAATCACCGCCGCGCGAGCGCCAGATTCTTTGGAACCTGCTCAACCGGGAGCTGGAAGGCGAGGTGCTGCAGTATCTGGGCTACGACGCCCAGGCGGCGATTCTGAACGGCATGGACGCCCGGGAGGTGCTCGCCATCACCGAGACGCTGGAAACGGACGACATGGCCGACATTCTGCAGCAGTTGCCCGAACGGGTGATGAGGGAGCTGCTGCAGATCATGGACCAGCAGAACCGGACGCGGATCGAGAAGGTGCTGGCCTACCCGGAAGATACCGCCGGCGGCCTGATGAACACCGACACGGTCACCATCCGGCCCGACATCAGCGTGGAAACGGTGCTGCGCTACCTGCGCCGCCATCAGGAGATCCCGGAGACGACCGACACCCTGTTCGTGGTCAGCCGCAAGGACGCCTACATCGGCGTACTGCCACTGACCCGTCTGCTCACCGCCGACCCCGACATGCTGGTGCGTGAGATCATGCAGACCGATGTGGAGCCGATTCCGGCCGACCTGCCCGACGAGGAGGTCGCGCGTCGGTTTGAACAGCTCGATCTGGTGTCCGCCCCGGTGGTGAACGAGGAGGGTCGCCTGCTCGGCCGTATCACCATCGACGACGTGGTCGATGTGATCCGCGAAGATGCCGATCACTCACTGATGAGCATGGCGGGGCTCGATGATGACGAGGACACCTTTGCGCCGATCCTGAAAACCGCCCGCCGGCGTGCGATCTGGCTCGGTATCAATTTGCTCACCGCGCTGGCGGCATCGGCGGTGATCGGGCTGTTCGAGGCCACCATCGACAAGGTGGTCGCACTGGCGGTGCTGATGCCGATCGTCGCCTCCATGGGGGGGATCGCCGGCAGTCAAACCCTGACGCTGGTGATTCGCGGCCAAGCGCTGGGGCTCATCGAGCGCTCCAACCTCGGCTGGCTGTTCAACCGGGAGCTGATCGTCGGCCTGCTGAACGGGGTGGTTTGGGCCCTGATCGTCGGCGTGGTGGCGCTGCTCTGGTTTCGGGATCTGACGGTGGGGATCGTGATCGCCCTGGCACTGGTGATCAATCTGCTCGCCGGCGCGATCGCCGGCACCCTGCTGCCGACCATGCTGAAATCGATGGGCATCGATCCGGCCCTGGCCGGAGGGGTGCTGCTGACCACCATCACCGATGTGGTGGGCTTTTTCGCCTTTCTGGGACTGGCGACCCTCTTTTTTGCCTGATGGAAACGGTTATGCCCGACTTTGACCCCCTGCAGCACCATGATGAAGAACAGCGCCCGCCGAGCAAGTCGCAGCTCAAGCGGGAGGCCGATCAGCTGCAGCAGCTGGGCAAGCGGATCGCTGCCCTGCGCCCCGACCAGCGGGAAAAACTGCCGCTCGATGAGCGCCTGCGCAGCGCGCTGGATGAGTACAACCAAATCGACGCCAATGGCGCCAAACGGCGCCAGCTGCAGTTCATCGGCAAGCTGATGCGCACGGCGGATGCGGACGCCATCCGCGCGGTGCTGGAGCGCTTCGACTCGGCCACGGCGGCCCACAATCAGTTGTTTCACCAACTGGAGCAGTGGCGCGAACGGTTGCTCAGCGAAGATGATACGGCCCTGCAACAGTTCATTGCCGCTCACCCGGAAGCCGAGATCCAGCACCTGCGCCAACTGGTACGCAACGCCAAGCGGGAACGGCAGTTGGGGAAGCCTCCCGTGAACGGACGCAAGCTGTTCCAGTACCTGCGCCAGCTGAGCGAGACCTGATTCACTCCTCGGAACCGGACAACAGCTCCGGCTCCGGGTCATCCCAGCTGCCCTTGAGCCGATAGCGCAGCGTCGAGAAGCGCTCCAGCCGATCGCCGATCAGTTTATCGATCACGAACACCGCCCCCGCTACCTGCGGCGCCCCCAGCAGCACCGCCGCCAGCGACGCATTGCCGCTGATCGGCAGGGCTATCTCCACCTGGTTGTCCAGCGTTTTGGTGGTCAGATCGACCCGACCCTGGACACTCAGGTTGGCGGACGGGCCCGTCATCACCAGTGGTTCCACGGTGGTCGCAACCCCCTGCTCCACGCGGTAATGCCCATTCAGGCGGTCAAAACTGATCCCCTTCTTCAGCAGGTCGCTGAAATCGAGCCGCAACCGGCGTGGCAGTGAGTTGAAGTTCAAAATCCCAAACAGCCGGAGCAAATTGGTGCTGTCGGCGGTTTCTATCAAGCGCCCCTTGCGGCTGGAAAACTGCAGCTCGCCATCGAGCCGTTCCGGGCTCACCTCCCAGGGCGCCCCCTTCCAGCTCAACTGCAGCCGTGACTCCACCTGGCTCGTCTCCACCACCCGGCCATAGTGCCAGCGCTCCAGCAACGGGCCCAGATCATCGCCCACCAGCTTGAGGGTCAACTCGGTGTGCTGCTCCCCCTGCTGATTCCAGTGTGCTTCACCGCGCAGAATCAGCTGTTCGAGATAGGCCTCCAGCGCGGAGATGCGGGTCTCATTTGCGTCCGGGCGCAGGTTGAACCGCCAGTCGCCCAACGCTTTTTCGCCCAGCCAGAGGGAGTCGACCCGGATATCGGCGGCGGGCAACTTTACCCGTCCCAACAGCTGCGGGTAATAGCTCTCCCGCTTTGCCACGCGCTCGGTTTCAGCCGCGTCCTCCGGCGACATCAACGCCGTCAGCTGCAGTCGATCGAGGTGAACCTGAAGCGGCCCGCCGCCGCGGGGCAGCAACACCTTTCCCTGCAGGTCGGCCCCGTTGATCTGCAGGGCAAAGCCGGCTGTTTCGAGCGCGCCGTCGAGATCGATGGTCTCCGCCGTCGTTCCGGCCCGGGGCAGCTTCAGCTCCAGCCGCTCGAGCCGAACCGGCGGATTCAGATTCAGTTTCAGGCGCAAAGGCGCCTCGACCGAGGCCGGCTTGTACAGCAGGCCGGGCAGCGGCAGCGCCACGCCCGCCAGATCACTGCGCAACTCGAGGGCGGGGCAGCCGGCATCGGCGCAAAGCCGCAGCGCGCCCTGCCAACGGGCCGTTCCCGTCACCCGCTCCAGCAGCGGCTGCTGCAGCCAGCGATTCAGTGCCGCCAGATCGGTCCGCCCCTGTAAACTGACATCGACCCTATCCCCCCTGGTGGTGATGCTGGCGCTGACCGGGCCACCCCACGCCCGGGCACGGAGCCCAGCGGCGCTGAGGCCGCGAGCACTGGTATAGCGCAACTCTCCACTGAGCCCCTCCAGCTCGACGCCGAGTGCCTGCGAGCCGAAGCGCCCCTCACTGAGCGCCACGCCGACCCTCACCTCGGGTGCCCGCTCCCCGGCCAGGGGGATGCTCAACCCCAGCCGGGTTTTCGCCCGCCCCTGCAACTGCCATTGCTGCAACGCCTGCCCCACCCGCTCGGCCAACGGCGTGGTTTTCAGGACCCGATCGATATCACTGGCGGGGCCCTCCAGCAGGGTTTCGATCTCCAGCCGATCACCGCCGGGTGGGAGGTAGGCCCAGCCCGAGGCGATCTCGCTGTCGAGGAGGGTGGCATGGTTGATATTGAGCGCCAGCCCTTCTTCCCTGATCAATACAAACAGATCCCCCTGCTCGATGGCGGGCCAGCCCGGTTGATAATCCAGCCGAGCATCTTCGATATCGAAAAACAGCTGTACGACAGGGGTCTCGCCCTCCTCCTCCAGCGCCCGCAGGTCGGTTTTGAGCAGCAGGCCCGCCTGGCGCAGCCGCCCCGCCTGCACTGCGCTTTCCAGCCAGTCGTACAGCTCGCTGCCCACCTCCTCCCTGGGGGTGTAGAGGGGAGCCTGGGCGCCATCGCTGTTCACCAGGCCCACCATCAGGGTCAGATCGGCCTGACGCTCGGAATCAAAGGGCAGTTCCATACTGAACCGCCCCGCCGCATCGATCTGCGGGTTGCGCAACCGCAACTGCTCCCCGGTCACCCGGACGCCGCTCTCTTGCAGCTGCCAGCGCACCTCGCCGCTGGCCTGTTGGTAGCGCCAGCCCTGCGGATAAAGCTCGGGCAGATGCAGCTGGAAATCCTGGCTGTCGAGCCGGAGCAGACCGGCATCGAGGCTGGCAACCAGCTGGCCACTGACCCCTTGCAGGGCGGGCGCCCCGCGCCAGTCATCGACGGCGACCCGATCCAGCTCAGCCTCCAGCCGCAACCCATCCCAGCGCCCCTCCTCGGGTTTTTCCAGCCGCAACCGGCGCAGCGTGCCGCGGGGTTTGACCTGTTGCAGCAGGTGGACGAGCTCCGGAGCGGCATCCGCGGCAACGCCAAGCCAGGCTGCGGTGGCGCCCAGATCCAGCTCGGCGATGAAGGCCCGCCTGAAATCGAGCTGCCGCTGCGTCCAGTCCAGATCCGCCACCACCAACGGTAGGGTCAATTCGGCCTGTTTATATAGCAGGGTGATCGGCCGTAACTGCAGCTGATACCCCTGCTCATTTTGCAGCAGTGCAGCGGTAACGTGTCCCGAGAGCGGTTGCGAAAGCGTTGGGGCGGTCAACTGCAGCCGCTCGAAACCAGCCTCCGCCTGCAGGTTTTGCAGCCGTTGCTGGCGAAACTCTCCCCACAGCTGCAGATCCAGATCCAGCCCGGTAAGCCCGGGCCCGAGCCCAACCATCTGCACCAGCTCCGGCCCCAGATCTTCCGCTTGCAGATAGAAACGGTAGTGAGCCTCGAGCGGATCGATGGTGGCCAGATCGGTCTCGATGGAAAAGTGCAGACCCGATGCGGTGCCCAGTTCGGGCATGCGCAGCAGGCCGCTCAGGCGGTGGGCCCCGGGGGCGTTCTCCAGCTCCAGATCAGCCGGCGTAATCACAAACGGAGCCCCCTGCTCCGGCAGCAGCGTGAGATGGACATCCCGAATGACCGCATAGGGCTGGCGCACCAGAATCCCCACCAGTTGCTCCCAGGCCGCTGGCGCGATCCCCTGCTCCTGCTCGCCGGGGGCCGCGCCGGGTCGATGCAGCCAATGGCCGCCCCGCTGGCGCCAGCGCAACTCCACCCCCTCCACCTCGAAGCGCTGGAAGATCGGTACCCTCTGCCACAGCGATGCGAACAGATCCAGCTCCAGCTCGATGTCGTCGATCCGTAACCTGCCCCCGGTCTCGGCGGCGTCCTCGGCGCTGAGCGTGAGGTCATGCAGTTTCAGGATCGGATAGGCATAGCGCCAGCTGCCCTCGATGCCGCCAACCCGCACCGGAAGCTCCAGCACCTCACTGAGCCAGCGCTCCAGCTGCGGACGAAAATGATCCGCCGATTTCAGGGCCAAACGGGCCGCCGTCAGCAGCAGTGCCGACAGCAGCAGCAGCAGTAAAAACCCCCACCAGGCGCGGCTCAGATGGCGACGCATCGACCCGCCATCTCAACGCAGTACGACATCGAACTGTTCCGGGGTGTAGAGCGGTTCCACCTGAAACCTCACCGTTTTGCCGATGAAATCCTCCAGCTCCGCCACGTGGTCGGAGACCTCGTCCAGCAGGTGATCGACCACCGATTGGGATGCCAACACCAGGTAGGTTTCGGTGTCATAGGCACGATGCTGGCGCAGGATCTCACGGAAAATTTCATAGCACACCGTGTCCGGGGTCTTCAGTGAACCGCGCCCTTGGCAATGGCTGCAGGGCTCGCACAGCACCTGTTCGAGGCTCTCCCGGGTGCGCTTGCGGGTCATTTCAACCAGCCCCAGCTGTGATACGCCGGTCACCTTGCATTTGGCGTGATCTTTCTCCAGCACCCGCTCCAGGGTGCGCAGCACCTGACGCTGATGATCGGGGTCTTCCATGTCGATGAAATCGATGATGATGATCCCGCCCAGATTGCGCAGGCGCAACTGACGACCGATCGCCGTGGCCGCCTCCAGATTGGTTTTGAAGATGGTCTCTTCCAGATTGCGATGCCCCACGAAGGCCCCGGTGTTTACATCCACCGTGGTCATCGCTTCGGTCTGGTCAAAGATGAGGTAGCCACCGGATTTGAGCTCCACTTTACGCCCCAGCGCCTTCTGCATCTCCTCTTCCACATTGAACAGATCGAAGATGGGGCGCTCGCCGGGGTAATACTCCAGCTTGCTCTCGATCTCCGGCATCAGGGTCTGCACAAACGCCTGCGCCCGCTGGAAGGTCTCCCGGGAGTCGATCCTGATCCGCTCGACCCCCACATGGGCGGTGTCCCGCAGAACCCGCATGTCCAGCGGCAGATCCTCATACACGATGGCGGGCGGCTTGACCTGCTTGATCCGCTGGCGGATCGAATCCCACAACCGGTGCAGGAACTGCAGATCACTCTCCAGCTCCACCTCTGTCACCCCCTCCGCCACGGTGCGCAGGATCACCCCCCACTCGGGGGTGGTGGCCGCCTCCGCGGGCAGCAACGCCTGCATCTGCGTGCGCAGCCGCTCCCGCTCCTGCGGGTCTTCTATCCGCTGGGAAACGCCGATATGGGAGCTGCCGGGCATCAACACCAGATAACGGGAGGGGATCGAGAGATGGGTGGTCAGGCGCGCCCCCTTGGTGCCGATCGGATCCTTGGTCACCTGCACCAGCAACCCCTGCCCCTCCCGCAACAGCTGCGAGATGGAGGTCGAATGGCGCTGCTCCGCCGGCAGGCTCTGATCCACCACCTCATCCACATGGATGAACGCGGCCCGCTCGAGGCCGATATCGACAAACGCCGCCTGCATCCCGGGCAACACCCGCACCACCTTGCCCATATAGATGTTGCCGACGATGCCCCGCCGCTTGACCCGCTCCACGTAGATCTCTTGGGGCATGCCGTTCTCGATCACCGCCACGCGCGTCTCCATCGGCGTAAAGTTGATCAGGATCTCCTCACCCATCCTCTGCGTCCTCGGCCAACTGATTGGTTAATGTTCCGTCAGGCTGCCAGATCGGGATGTCGAACCGTTGCAGCATTGCGGCGGTTTGCATCAACGGCAGCCCCACCACGGCGGAATAGCTGCCCTCGATCGCCTTGACAAACACCGCCCCCAGCCCCTGTATGCCGTAGGCCCCCGCCTTGTCCCGCGGCTCCCCGGTGCGCCAATAGTGCCGGCAGCGCGCCTCATCCAGCTCAATGAACTCCACCTCCGTGCCCACACAACACACCTCGACCCGCCCCTTCGCCGCCAGCGCCACGGCGGTCAGCACCCGGTGGCGCCGGCCCGACAGGCGCATCAACATCGCCACGGCGTCGCGCTCGTCGACCGGTTTGGTCAGGATCTGCTCGGCCATGGTCACGCAGGTATCGGCGCCCAGCACCACCGCCGCGCCATCCTCGCGCGCCAACCCCGCCAGCGCTTTTTCTTGCGCCAGCCGGGTGACATAGTGGCGGGCCGATTCCCGTGGTCGTAGCGCCTCACAGAGATCGACCGGGCGACAGTGGAAGCGGACACCGATCTGGCGCAGCAGTTCCCGTCGACGGGGGGAGGCGGAGGCCAGAATCAGGGGTGGCATGGGCGTTTCACTGTATGTAGAAGGTGTGACGCACGGCCCGCAACAGCAGATAGAGCCAGGGCCATACCAGAGCGCTGACCAACGAGGGCAGCAGAAACAGCAACGAGTCTCCCGTGGTGCCGGTGATATCCTGCATCCAGTGGAACAGCAGCTGATTGATCCCCACCAGCACCAGCACCAGCAGTGACTGTTGCCAGAGCGGAAACATGCGCAACCGCTTGTACAGCAGCAACACCAGAAAGGCGATCAGCGTCAGCGACAGGGCGCTGAGGCCGAGCACACTGCCGCGCACCACATCCAGCAGAAGACCGAGCAGAAAGGCGCTGCCCATCCCCACCCGGTGGGGCAGGGCCATCACCCAGTAGATCAATATCAGCACCACCCATTCAGGCCGCGCCCACACCAGCAGATCCGGCAGCGGCATCTGGCTCAGCACCAGCCCCACCAGAAAGGTGGCGAAGATGATCAACCCGCCGCCGCTCGCCTCACTCATCCGCGACCTCTTTCGCTGCCACCGGGCGCACCGGCGGTTGGTATTCGACCAGCAGCAGGTGGCGGCTGCGATCCAGCCGCGCCGTCGGCTCGGCCTTGACCAGGGTAAACGGGCGCCCCGGATCGCGGATCACCGCCGTCACCCGGGCAACGGGGTAGCCACGGGGAAAGCGCCCCCCCAGCCCCGAAGAGAGCAGGAGATCGCCCACGCGGATATCGGCGGTGTCGGGCACATGCTCCAGCTCGAGCTCATCGAGTACCCCCTTGCCCAGCGCAATCCCCCGGTAGCCGTTGCGATTGACCTCCACCGGCAGCGCGGAGCGGGCATCGGTGATCAACATCACCCGGCTGGTATAGTGCGCCAGCGATACCACCTGCCCCATGACGCCGCCGGCATCCAGCACCGGCTCGCCGACGAAAACACCATCTTCCGAGCCGCGGTTGAGTATCACTTCATGCTGAAAAGGATCGGGATTGACCCCGATGAGCTCGGCCAAGCGGGTGGGCACGTCGACCCGCTCGTCGGCAGCGAGCAGCCCGCGCAGGCGGATATTCTCCGCGGTCAGCGCCGCCATCTGCTGCACCTTGCTCGCCTGCAGCAGCGCCTCGGCCTTCAGGCGCTGGTTTTCGCGCAGCAGGCTGGCCCGATCGACCACCAGATCCGACACGCCATCTGCCACCCGCGACGGCACATCGACCACCCACTGCAAAGGGGTGACGATGAGCGAGAGCCAAGCGCGCCCCTGCCTCATTTGGGGCCAGTTGAGGTCGGCCACCATCAGTAACAGCGCCAACAACACCAGCGGCAGAAGGAATCGGTGCGATCTATCGCCCCGGAAGATCGGTTTAATTGTCCACCTCCCACGCAATCGGGCTCAGCGGGCGAGCGGGGTTACGCGACAGCCGCCTCGCCACCCGTGATCACTCGTAGGTCAGCAGTTCAAGGGAGTGCTTGTCGAGCATCTCGAGGGCCTTGCCGCCCCCCCGGGCGACACAGGTGAGCGGATCCTCCGCCACGATCACCGGCAGCCCGGTCTCTTCACTGATCAGCCGGTCGATATTGCGCAACAGCGCGCCACCGCCGGTCAAAACGATGCCATGCTCGGCGATATCGGCGGCCAGCTCCGGCGGGCACTGCTCCAGGGCACTCTTGACCGACTGCACGATGGCGGAGAGCGGCTCCTGCAGCGCCTCGAGAATCTCATTGCTGTTCAGGGTGAAACTGCGCGGAATACCCTCCGCCAGATTACGCCCGCGCACGTCGATCTCCAGCACTTCGCTGGATGGGTAGGCGGTTCCCACCTCCTGCTTGATCCGCTCGGCGGTGGCGTCGCCGATCAGGCTGCCATAGTTGCGCCGCACGTAGGTCACGATCGCCTCATCGAAGCGGTCACCACCGACCCGCACCGACTCCGCGTACACGATACCGTTGAGGGAGATCACGGCGATCTCGGTGGTGCCGCCACCGATATCCACCACCATCGAGCCGCTGGCCTCCTCCACCGGCAGACCGGCGCCAATCGCCGCCGCCATCGGCTCCTCGATCAGGTAGACCTCACGGGCCCCGGCCCCAATGGCGGACTCCTTGATGGCGCGCCGCTCCACCTGGGTCGATTTGCAGGGCACACACACCAGCACTCTGGGGCTGGGGGTCATGAAGTTGTTGTCATGCACCTTGCTGATGAAATACTGCAGCATTTTTTCGGTGACATGAAAGTCGGCGATGACACCATCCTTCATCGGGCGGATCGCTGTGATGTTGCCCGGCGTGCGCCCCAACATCCGCTTGGCGTCAGACCCCACCGCCGCCACCGATTTCTGGTTGCCGTTGACACGAATGGCGACCACGGAGGGCTCATTCAACACGATGTCCCTGTCGCGGACGTAGATCAACGTGTTGGCGGTGCCCAGATCGATGGAGAGATCGCTGGAAAACAGGCCTCGAATTTTCTTAAACATGATGACGTGGTTACCCTGAGGTTGCCTGACAGGCCGAACCGAACTGGCCGCGTTTCTGAAAGCACACAACTCTAACAACGGCGGGGATTTTGGGCAAGGTTCAAACATGCTATCTTATGCGGCGCACACCCTTTCCAATTTCCAAATCCGCCTGTTGCGGGGGCTGCCGATCGGGCCGCCCCGAGCCAACAGACCGAGCAGAGCGAGAACGGACCTATGTCACTCGATCGATCCGATGTGGAGCAGATCGCCCATCTGGCACGGCTACAGATCGACGCCGCCGATATGGACGCTTACAGCAACGCTCTCAACCGCATTCTGGAGCTGGTCGACCAGATGCAAGCCGTCGATACCACGGCGATCCAGCCGCTGGCACACCCTCTGGACGCGGTGCAGCGCCTGCGCCGGGACGAAGTCAGCGAGCCCAACCAGCGCGACACCCTGCTGGCCCTCGCTCCGGCCACCGAGGCCGGTCTGTTCCTGGTTCCCAAAGTGATCGAATAACGCCCACGCCAGCATGGAGTTGCACCGATGTTTGACTTGACCCTGGCCGAACTGGCCCGCGGGCTGCAGGGGGGTGAGTTCAGCAGCACTGAGCTGACCCGGGCCTATCTGCAGCGCATCAAAACGCTGGATGCCCGCTACAACAGTTTCATCACCGTCACCGAAGAACAGGCCCTGGCGCAGGCCGAGGCCGCCGACGCGGCCCGGGCCGCCGGCGCAGGCGGGGCGCTCTGCGGCCTGCCGATCGCGCACAAGGACCTGTTCTGCACCCAGGGGGTGCGTACCTCCAGCGCCTCGAAAATGCTGGACAATTTTGTCTCCCCCTACGATGCCACCATCGTCAGCCGCCTGAAAACCGCCGGCAGCGTGATGCTGGGCAAGCTGAACATGGATGAGTTCGCCATGGGCTCCTCCAGCGAAAGCAGCTACTACGGCGCCGTGCGCAACCCCTGGGACAGCGAGCGGGTGCCGGGCGGCTCCTCCGGCGGCTCGGCCGCGGCGGTGGCGGCTCGCCTGACCCCCGCCGCCACCGGCTCCGACACCGGCGGCTCCATTCGCCAGCCGGCGGCCCTGTGCGGTATCACCGGACTCAAACCAACCTATGGCCGCGTCTCCCGCTACGGCATGATCGCCTTCGCATCCTCACTGGACCAGGCCGGCCCCATGGCGCGCAGCGCCGAAGACTGCGCTCTGCTGCTCAACGCCATGGCCGGGTTCGACCCACTGGACTCCACCTGCGCCGAACGAGACAGCGAAAATTACACCGCCGCGCTGGATCAGCCGCTGACCGGCCTGAAGATCGGCCTGCCCAAAGAGTACTTTTCCGCCGCGCTGGATGCGGGCGTGGCCGAACAGGTGCACAACGCCGTGGCCGAGTTCGAAAAACTGGGCGCGAGCGTCAAAGAGGTCAGCCTGCCCAACACCGCACTGTGCATCCCCGCCTACTACATTCTGGCGCCGGCGGAGGCCTCCTCCAACCTGTCCCGTTTCGATGGCGTGCGCTACGGCTACCGCTGCGCCGCTCCGGTGGATCTGGAAGATCTGTACAAGCGCAGCCGCGGCGAAGGCTTCGGCAGCGAGGTGAAGCGCCGCATCATGGTGGGCACCTACGCCCTTTCGGCCGGTTACTACGACGCCTACTACCGCAAGGCGCAACAGATCCGCCGCATGATCCAGCAGGATTTCATCAACGTGTTGACCGAGGTCGATGTGATCATGGGCCCAACCACGCCGCAACCGGCCTTCAGGCTGGGCGAGAAGAGTGGCGACCCGGTCGCCATGTATATGGAAGATATTTTCACCCTGTCGCTCAACCTGGCCGGTCTGCCGGGCATCTCCATCCCCTGTGGCCAGACCCGGGGGCTGCCGGTGGGGCTGCAGATCATCGGCCACTATTTTGCCGAATCCAGGCTGCTCAACATCGCCCATCGGTTCCAGCAGGCCACCGACTGGCACAGCCAGATCCCGACCGGAGTGGAGGTGTAAACATGGAATGGGAAACCGTCGTCGGGCTGGAGATCCACGTTCAGCTCGCCACCAAAACCAAGATCTTCTCCGGCGCCAGCACCGCCTTCGGTGCCGAACCCAACACCCAGGCCTGCGCCGTCGACCTGGCGCTGCCGGGAACCCTGCCGGTGTTCAACGAGAACGCCCTGCGGATGGCGGTGATGTTTGGCCTCGCGGTCCATGCCGAGATCAGCAAGCGCTCGGTGTTCGAGCGCAAAAACTACTTCTACCCGGACCTGCCCAAGGGCTACCAGACCACCCAGCTGGCGGAGCCGATCGTGGGGCCGGGTTACGTCGACATTGAAACCGATGATGGCGTATCGCGCCGGGTGCGTATCCACCACGCCCACCTGGAAGAGGATGCCGGCAAGTCGCTGCATGAAGATTTCCACGGCATGACCGGCATCGACCTGAACCGGGCCGGCACGCCGCTGGTGGAGATCGTCTCCGAGCCCGACATGCGCTCCTCGAAGGAGGCGGCCGCATACGCCCGCAAGATCCACGCGATCGTGACCACGCTGGGGATCTGTGATGGCAACATGGCGGAGGGCTCCATGCGCTGTGACTGTAACGTCTCCGTGCGCCCCAAAGGGGAGGAGGCGCTGGGCACCCGTACCGAGCTGAAGAACATCAACTCCTTCCGCTTCATCGAGCGCGCCATCGACACTGAAGTGGCACGCCAGATCGATCTGATCGAGGAGGGTGGCCGGGTGGTGCAGGAAACCCGCCTGTACGACCCCGACAGAAACGAAACCCGCAGTATGCGCTCCAAGGAGGAAGCCAACGACTACCGCTACTTCCCCTGCCCCGATCTGCTGCCGGTGGTGATCGACGAGGACTATATCGAGACGCTCCGCCAGACCCTGCCGGAGCTGCCGGACGCCCGCCGGGAGCGGTTCATCCGCCAATACGCGCTATCGGAATATGACGCCGGCGTACTCTCCGCCTATCGCGCCCAGGCGGACTACTATG
Organism: Pseudomonadota bacterium; assembly: GCA_034189745.1. Lineage (GTDB taxonomy): Bacteria > Pseudomonadota > Gammaproteobacteria > Pseudomonadales > Balneatricaceae > Marinobacterium. Next base: position 5,095 of record JAXHUI010000028.1, on the reverse strand, counting down.
AACAGGTGGTCGAACAGTGTGGTGACGCCAAACTGGCCGCCAACTGGGTGATGGGCGAGCTGGCCAAGTTCCTCAACCAGCACGATCTTTCCATCGAGCACAGCCCGATCAGCGCCCAACAGCTGGGCGAATTGTTGCAGCGCATCCAGGACAACACCCTCTCCGGCAACATCGCCAAAAAGGTGTTCGAGCTGATGTGGAGCCGGGGCGGCAGCGCCGACGAGATCATCGAGGCCGAGGGTCTGAAACAGGTCACCGACACCGCCGCCATCGAGAAGATCGTCGCGGAGGTGATCGCCCGGGCGGAAAAACAGGTGGCGCAATACAAAGCCGCCGAACCGGACAAACGCAACAAGCTGCTCGGCTTCTTCATGGGTCAGGTGATGAAAGCCACCGGCGGCAAGGCCAACCCCGGGGTGGTCACCACCATCCTGAAACAGCAGCTGGACGCGCTCTGCGACTGAGCCCACCGCGGGCGGCGCCAGCGAGGAGCACCACCCGGCCGGGGCGGTGCTCCTTCACCCCTGTGACCGCCCGCCCCTCCGCCCCGGCGCGGGAGGGTAAGCCCCAAAACCCATCCCCCCACCGGCCAAGGAAGCACCGCTCCCGCCCATTTGCGCGCCCCCCCTCCCCCGACTACACTTTCAGGGCGTAACCCCATTATCAAGCAACCCCTATGGCGCGGAGATCCAACAGTGAATAAAACCATAAACGGCTCCTACGACAATCACGATCAGGCCAGAAATGCGTGGGAGGATCTGATCGCAATCGGCATTCCCAGGGAGAAGGTCTACATCGACGAAGAGGCCAAGGTGGTCAAGGTCATCATGCCGCAGGAAACCGAGGCAGAGATCCGGGAAATCTTCGAGCGGCACGGCCTGAACTGCCTCTGAGCCAACGCCGTGAACAGAATCGGGTGAGAAACGGGCTGCCCCCTTTCTCACACCCATCCGCTCCCGCACGGGAGCGAGCCTTCCCCCGAAATGAGGTTGCCCCCCCGGTTTCGTGCCCAACATGCGCGAGCACGAACGGAGGATCGCCGCCCCGAACCGCCATGGCTCCGATACCCCCCAATGAAGAATCGATTTTTTTCCACGTTGCGGCACAACTTAAGCTTGCTTTAAGTTTCCCCTGCCATCATGACCCGGAAGATAACAACAGGAGGGTAATATCATGTCCAACGAGTTGAAAAAGTTTGACATTGTCGCCGGTCAGATTCAGGCCATCTACGAAAATGAGCATGGCTACTGGCTCCGGGACCGGCCTGAATATGGCGAGAGCTACACCCTGTCGGGCCGTGATGTGATCAAAACGGAGGTGGAACACGGCATGACACAAACCACTGTCTACCAGGATAACGGCGCTGGCACCTACTCGGTGGCGGCCAGAAGCTACACTCCGCTGGTGGACAACCCGCCGATCGATACCGTAGCAACGGCGGTAACCGGTGGCTACGGCCCCTATTCGCCGGTGAGCCAGGCGCCTTCATACCCCCTCGCCGCCAGCGACATCGGGCGGTATGAGCGGCGAGATGACAGCGAAAGGCGGGACCACGATGACGATCACGACCGCCAGGAGTGGGGTAGCTACCAAACCCATGCCAACAACACCCCTTACGCCGAGGAGGGCTATCGCTTCACCATCGACGCCGAAGGCCAGGTTACCGCGGTGTATGAAGTGGAGCATGGCCGTACCGAGGCAGAGCGGATCGACTGGAACGAAACCTGGCAGTTCGACGGCGTGAACGTGATCCAGACCGAAACCCAATATAACAAAGTGGAAACCACCCTTTACAGCGATCCCGATCAGGATGGTCTGTTCCAGCAGGCGTTTGAGCTGGAGGTGCGCTCAGGAGCGGGCTTGCGCAGCCTGGAGACCCACCAGTTCACTCTGGCCGATGGCAGCGGCGCACGCGGTGACCTCGTCGGCGAGGGTGACCTCATCACCGCCACGGCGGTAGCGGGATACCGTGGCTGGAGGGCGGAGCGCGTCGATCTGAACGAGACCCTGCAGGTCATCGAGCTCAACGGCGACAACCTGATTCTCGAGACGAAGACCCAGTGGAATGGCGAGCTCGATTTCAGCCTCTTCCGTGACGATGACAACGACGGCCTGTGGACCCGGATCGCCGAGGGCGAAACCCGGGGTGAATTCGTAACCCCAGCAGGAGAGCTCGACCTGGTGGGGATTGCAGACGCGGGACTGCTGCAGCCGGCGGATGCCCTGGTCGCATAACCGAAACCTCCTCTGCCCTTTGAAGCGGGTGGGTCGCCCCACCCGCGCCAAACCGGCACGGGCCACCTGATCTACTCTGTCAGGTGGCCTTTGTGTCCCATCCGAGAAATGGAGCCTGGTATGCGCATACTGGTGGTGGAGGATGATCAGCTGCTGGGCGATGGCATCACCCACGCCTTGACCAAAGGGGGTGATCATGCCGACTGGCTCACCACGGGCGAGGCGGCATGGCACACGTTGCGGCTGGAGCATTTTGACTGCATGATTCTCGATCTCGGTCTGCCGGGCATGGATGGCCTCACGCTGCTGAGTAAACTGCGCCAGGCGGGCCACACCCTGCCGGTGCTGATTTTGACCGCCCGCGACGCCATCGAAGACCGCATCGCCGGCCTGGACGCCGGCGCCGATGACTATCTGCTGAAACCCTTCGATCTGGCCGAGTTGCGCGCCCGTTTGCGTGCCATCGTGCGCCGTTACAAGGGCTATAGCGACCCGGTGCTGCAACTGGGCGATCTCGACATCGACACTCGGGATCAAACCGTAACCTACCAGGGAAACATAGTCGTCCTGACCCGGCGCGAATATGGCCTGCTGCTGACCCTGGCGGAACATGCAGGCAAGGTTCTCAGCCGAAGTCGGTTGGAGGATGCCCTCTATGGATGGGAGAACGAGGTGGAAAGCAACACCCTGGAGGTTCATATCCACCATCTGCGCAAAAAACTTGCCCCATCGCTCATCCGCACCGTCCGCGGAGTGGGCTACATGATAGACAGACCAGACAGATGACCTCCATTCGCCGCACACTGAGTTTCGGTCTGCTCGGGGCCGGACTCGTTACCGGCCTGATCACGGCGGCCCTCTCTTTTTGGGCCGCCGCCGACGAAGCCGAAGAGCTGTTCGACGCCCAGATGGCGCAGATGGCGCGCCTCATAGACCAGCTCCACCCGACAACCGCGCTCACCGGCACGGCGCCGGCGAAGACGGTACAGTGGCAGCCCGCTCACCCTTACGAGAAGCAGCTCGCCTTCCGCATCGTCGACGCTTCGGGAGAGATACTGATCACCTCCCCCAGCTTCCCGCAACAGATCGAAACGGCGCTGACCGGTTCCAGCCGCTATCACGACCTGGATCTGGAAGGAGCGCTGTGGCGTGTGTTCACACTCGTGGAACCTGGAGGGCAGCGCCACATCCAGATCACCCAAAGCCACCGCATTCGCCATGAGCTGGCCTACAAACTCGCCCTCACCAACACACTACCACTGCTGATTTTCCTGATGCTGTTCGGCGTCGCCATCTGGTGGCAGATTGGACGTAGTTTGCGCCCGCTGAGGGCGATCAGCCATGAGGTATCCACCCGCAGCTCCGATCATTTTGAACCTCTCATCCTGCAACGGGTCCCCAACGAGGTCAGCGGCTTGGTCCGGGCTCTCAACGCACTGCTGGCACGGCTACAGCAGAGTTTTGCGCGTGAACGCCGTTTTGCCGCCGACGCCTCACACGAGCTGCGCACGCCGCTGGCCGCCATGCGGCTCCATTGCGAAAATCTGTATCAGCAACTGGATGACCCGCAGAGCCGCAACAGCTGTGCTCAACTGCTGCAAGGCGTGGCGTGGATGCACAGGATGGTTGAACAGCTCCTGCAGCTGAGCCGGCTCGATCCGCGGGAAGGGCTGCCCGACACCACACGGGTCGATCTCAATGCGCTGAGCCAGGAGGTAATCGCCGACCAGATCGACTTCGCCATCGCGCGGGATATCGACCTGGGGCTGGACGCTCCCGACACGCCCGTGCCGGTCGAGGGCAGCGCCCTGTATTTGCATCTGCTGCTGCGTAACCTGATCGACAACGCGCTGCGCTATACCCCGCCGGGGGGTGAGGTCACGTTGACCCTGGAGCCGCTCGCGGGGCGCACCGTGGTGAAGGTGATCGACTCCGGCCCCGGCCTGGACGATGCGCAAAAAGAACGCGTTTTCGAGCGCTTCTACCGCCAAGGCGAAAGCGGTACGGGGAGCGGCTTGGGGCTTTCGATCGTGCAGCTCATTACCCGCCTGCATCGGGCTGAAATCACCCTGCTCGACCGCCATGACGGACACTCCGGCCTGATTGTCCGCATCGAATTTCCTGCTGCAACGCCCCTCGCGCCCAGGCGGTGAAACCGCCGCCAAAATAGTTGACACAGTCAACCGATAGCCTTACCTTGAACGCCGGCGCCGCAAAGCGGTTCAAACACACAGGAGAGCCGGCGCGCGCGGACGGAGCGCAATGACGCAGCACACCATTTCCGATTTGAGCCGATCGTTGATCGAGATCGCCTGGCATTTTGGCCCCAGGGGGTTGAATGGCGAGTGTTGTGAAAACCTCACCATGCCGGAGTTTATCGCCCTGGACCGGGTCGCCACCACCCCCCAATGCGCGGTACAGGAGGTGGGCCGCGTTCTTGGCTTTAGCAAAAGCGGCGCAACCCGAATCGTCAACCGGCTGGAAAAGAAAGGCTATATCCAGAAGGTCAAATCCCATACCGATGGGAGGATCTGCTGCCTGGAGATGACAAGCGCCGGAGAGCAGGTGCTGTCTGCCACCGATGAGCGGTATCGGGCGCAATTCAGTGCCATCGCCGCCAGACTGCCGCACTACCGGGTGGCCGAGGTGACAGCCCTGCTCGGGGCGATGGCAACCGCCCTGAAAGAGTGATTTTTTTACCCATAAAGTTGACAACGTCAACCATAGTCACGATGACGGAGAAGATGGCATGAACAACCTGGTCAACACCCTCGAGTATTTTTTACTCATCACCGCAGAATTGACGCTGCTTTTTTTGGGTATCAGCCTGATCGTGGCGCTGCTGCTCACCTACATCCCG
>JAXHUI010000027.1:0-28035 GCA_034189745.1 Pseudomonadota bacterium | reverse complement strand
CGGGGCGATGTTGTGCTTGCTCGCGGGGGATGGGTCGGGTAGAATGGCGCGCCTTAAACCTGTCCACCATCGCTCCCTACCATAGGGTGTCCAGAAGTGGGAACACTTCGGCCATTAGAAGTAGGTTTCGTTTCCAGTAGCCGGGCAGGTTAATTCCTGGAGAAAAGCATGTTTGCAGTAATCGTAAGCGGCGGTAAACAGTACCGTGTGCAGGAAGGACAGACGCTGAAGCTGGAAAAGCTGACGGCGGAAGCCGGTTCCAGCGTTGAGTTCGACCGCGTTTTGCTGGTCGGCAATGGCGATGATGTCAAGGTCGGCACCCCGGTCGTTGAAGGTGCCAAAGTGGCGGCGGACGTGGTGGCCCACGGCCGTGGGAAGAAGGTGAATATCATCAAGTTCCGGCGCCGCAAGCATCACATGAAGCGTCAGGGCCACCGGCAGTGGTTTACCGAAGTCAAAATCACCGGCATCAGTGGCTGATCAACCGAATTAGGAGATTGAACAATGGCTCATAAGAAAGCGGGTGGCTCAACGCGCAACGGTCGCGACTCGCAATCGAAGCGTCTGGGGGTGAAGCGGTTTGGTGGTCAGAGCGTTATCGCGGGTAACATTCTGATCCGTCAGCGTGGCACCAAGTTCCATGCCGGCGCCAATGTTGGTCTGGGCAGGGATCACACCCTGTTTGCAACGGCAGACGGCGTGGTCAAGTTCGAGGTCAAGGGTCCGAACAAGCGCAACTATGTGAGTGTCGTGCCTGCCTGAGCAGGGTGCCGATTCTCGCAGCGAAAAGCTCCGCCCTTGCGGGGCTTTTTTCGTTTTCAGGCGGCCCCGGCCTGGAGGGCGTAGGCGCGACTCCCCTTCGGGGATGAATGAACGTTGGAGGTAATGATGAAATTTGTAGATGAAGCGACCATCACAGTGGAAGCTGGCAAGGGTGGTAACGGCTGTCTGAGCTTCCGGCGTGAGAAATACATTCCGAAGGGGGGGCCGGATGGGGGTGACGGTGGCGACGGGGGGTCGATCTGGGTTGAGGCGGATGAATCGCTCAACACGCTGATCGACTACCGCTACACCCGCCGCTTCAAGGCGCAGAACGGCGAGCCCGGCAGCGGCCGCAACTGCACCGGCGCCAAGGGGGAGGATCTGATCCTGAAACTGCCGGTGGGTACCACCGTGGTGGATCTGGACACCGGCGAGGTGCTCGCCGATCTGACCCGTATCGGTCAGCGGGACAAAATTGCCCAGGGCGGTTTTCACGGGCTGGGCAACACCCGTTTCAAAAGTAGCGTCAACCGCGCCCCGCGTCAGACCACCAAGGGCAGTGAGGGCGAGTTGCGCAACCTGCGTCTGGAACTGAAGGTGTTGGCGGATGTGGGGCTGCTGGGGCTGCCCAACGCGGGCAAATCCACCCTGATCCGCGCCATCTCCGCCGCCAGGCCGAAGGTGGCGGACTACCCCTTTACCACGCTGGTGCCCAATCTCGGCGTGGTGCGCACCGCGGCGCACCGCAGTTTCGTGGTGGCCGATATTCCGGGCATCATCGAAGGGGCGGCCGAGGGGGCCGGGTTGGGCATCCGCTTCCTCAAGCATCTGGCGCGCAACCGGGTGCTGCTCCATCTGGTGGACATGGCCCCCTGGGATGAGAGCACGCCCGCGCAGGCGGCGCTGACCGCCGTCAACGAGCTGGAAAAGTTCAGTCCGACCCTGGCACAGCAGCCGCGCTGGTTGGTGCTGAACAAGCTGGATCTGCTGGCGCCGGAGGCGCAGGAGGGGGCCTGTCGGGCGGTGATCGAGGCGCTCGACTGGGAGGGGCCGGTCTACCGCGTTTCGGCGCTGAACAAGCTGGGGTTGACGCCGCTGGTGCATGATCTGCAGGATTTTCTCGACGCCCGTGCGGCGGCCATCGCGGCAGATCCTGAATTGCTGGAGCGGGAGCGCCACACCCGGGCCGTGATCGACGCCGAGGCGCGAGAGAACCTGCAGCGCCTGCGGCTGGAGCGGCGCGCCCGACGTCTTGACGATGGCGCTCTGGATGATGATGGCTTCGACGACGATGATTACGACGTCGAAGTGGAGTATCTACCCTGACGGAGAAGGCAAAACGTGACAGTGGGGCGTGATGGTCTCACCCAGCCCGGGCGCTGGGTGGTCAAGATAGGCAGTGCGCTGCTGACCAATGACGGTCGGGGGCTGGACCAGCGCGCCATTGCGCACTGGGTCGACCAGCTGGCTGAGTTGACGCGCGGCGGGGTGGAGGTGGTGCTGGTATCCTCCGGCTCGGTGGCGGAGGGGATGACGCGACTGGGATGGCCCCGCCGACCGCGGGAGATCTACCGCCTCCAGGCGGCGGCGGCGGTGGGGCAGATGGGGCTGGTGCAGGCGTATGAAACCAATTTTCGCCGCCACGGCCTGCACACGGCGCAGATACTGCTCACCCATGATGACCTCTCCAATCGCAAACGGTATCTCAATGCCCGGGCCACCCTGCGTACCCTGATCGGGCTGGGTGTGGTCGCGGTGGTGAATGAGAACGACACCGTCGCCACCAGCGAGATCCGCTTCGGCGACAACGATACCCTGGGGGCGCTGGTGACCAACGCGGTGGAAGCGGATGTGCTGGTGCTGCTCACCGATCAGCAGGGGCTCTACTCCGCTGATCCGCGCCGTGATCCGGCGGCCGAGCTGATCCGGGAGGCGATGGCGCAGGATGAGCGGCTGGTGGCGATGGCGGGTACCGGTGGGCGGCTTGGCCGCGGCGGCATGGCGACCAAGCTGAGCGCCGCCAGGCTGGCGGCACGCTCGGGGGCGTTGACGGTGATCGCCAGCGGGCGCGAGCCGGATGTGCTGCTGCGTCTCCACCGCGGCGAGGTGATCGGCACCCTGCTGCGGCCCGAGCAGGAGCCCATGGCGGCGCGCAAGCAGTGGATCGCGGCCCACCTGCAGGCGCGCGGTGCGCTGGTGCTGGATGCCGGTGCCGTGGCGGCGCTGGTCGAGCGGGGCAAAAGCCTGCTGCCGGCCGGGGTGCGCTCGGTCAGTGGCGATTTCTCCCGCGGCGAGATGGTGCTGATGCTGGATGAGCAGGGGCGGGTGGTCGCACGCGGCCTGGCGAACTACGGCGTGGAGGATGCGCGCCGGATCATCGGTCGTCCCAGTCAGGAGATCGAGGCGATACTCGGTTTCATGGGGGAGGAGGAGCTGGTTCACCGCGACAATCTGGTGCTGGCCTGAGACCGGTTGCCGGTATGCAGCGGGGGTGCGGTGGTGCCAGAACAGCCACAAAAAAACCGGCGCGGGCCGGTTTTTTTGTGCTGGCAAGGGGGGCGGGCTTATGCCATCGCCTTGATGCGGGCGACCAGACGGCTCTTGGTGCGGGCGATCTTGTTCTTGTGGAAGATTCCCTTGGTTACCGAGCTGTCCATGATCGGCTGAGCGACCTTGAACGCGGCTTCAGCGGCCGCCTTGTCACCGCCATCGATGGCGGTGATGACTTTTTTCATGTATGTGCGCGCCATGGAGCGCAGGCTAGCGTTGTGTTGACGACGCTTCTCCGCCTGGCGAGCGCGTTTTTTGGATCCTGCGGAATTAGCCACGGTCCGGCTCCTTCAATGATTGGATTGATCAGAAAACGACGATGCGAGTGCCGAAAATTAGACGCGATATTATTCATGCCAGGCCACCCCGTGTCAAGTGATAAAGCCGACATGGGGCGATCCGCTTTGTCCGCCGCGTAAACGGGGCTATGATCGGCCCACTTTTTTCGATATGACAACCAGAGAGGGGGCCGGCGTGGCGGAGAGAGCGAAGGGGGGAGGCGTCGGGCTGTTGCGCTCCAGCGGCTTGGTCGGCAGCATGACCATGCTGTCGCGGGTGCTGGGACTGGTACGGGATGTGGTGATAGCCAACTACTTCGGCGCCAGTGGCAGTGCCGATGCCTTTTTCGTGGCGTTCAAGATCCCCAACTTCCTCCGCCGTCTGTTTGCCGAGGGCGCTTTCTCTCAGGCCTTTGTGCCGGTGCTGTCCGAGTATCGCAGCCGGCGGGATCTGGCCGCCGTCAAGCAGCTGGTCGATCATGTGGCCGGGGCGCTGGGGTCGGTGTTGCTGCTGGTCACGCTGATCGCGGTGATCGGCGCGCCGCTGCTGGCGGCGCTGTTTGCGCCGGGATTCTACCTGGCCGGTGGCGAAAAGTTCGAGCTGGCGGCACAGATGCTCAGAATCACCTTTCCCTACCTGCTGCTGATCTCCTTGACCGCCTTTTGCGGCGCCATCCTCAACAGCTACGATCGCTTCGCCATGCCGGCGTTTACCCCGGTGTTGCTGAATCTGTCTCTGATCGGCGCGGCCATCTGGCTCAGCCCCCGGATGGACCCGCCGATCATGGCGCTGGCCTGGGGGGTGCTGATGGCCGGGGCGGTTCAGCTGCTGTTCCAGCTCCCCTTTCTGGCGCGGCTGCGGCTGCTACCGCTGCCGCGGGCCGACTTCAAGGATGAAGGGGTGCGCCGCATCCTTAAGCTGATGCTGCCGGCACTGTTTGGGGTTTCCGTGGCGCAGATCAACCTGCTGCTCGACACCGTGCTGGCCTCCTTTTTGCAGACCGGCAGTGTCTCCTGGCTCTACTACTCCGACCGGCTCTCCGAGCTGCCGCTGGGGGTGTTCGGCATCGCCATCGCCACCGTGATTCTGCCCAGCCTCTCCCGCATCCACGCCGAAAAGAGCCCGGAGCGCTTCGCCCACACCCTGGACTGGGCGATCCGCATGATCCTGCTGATCGGCCTGCCGGCGGCGCTGGCGCTGATGGTGCTGGCCGAGCCGCTGATCGCGACCCTGTTCCACTACGGTGAGATGACCGCGCGGGATGTGCTGATGGCCGCCATGAGCCTGCGTGCCTATGCGTTTGGGTTGCTGGCGTTCATGCTGATCAAGGTGCTGGCGCCGGGCTATTTTGCCCGCCAGAACACCCAAACCCCGGTCAAGATCGCGGTCAAGGCGATGGTGGCCAACATGGTGCTCAACCTGATCCTGATCTGGCCGCTGGATCATGTGGGGTTGGCGCTGGCAACCTCGCTCTCTGCGTTCCTGAACGCCGGCTGGCTGCTGCATGGGTTGATGCAGGAGGGAGTGTTCCGCTGGCAGCCGGGCTGGGGGGTGCTGCTGCTGCGGCTGCTCAGCGCCTGCGCTGTGCTGGTGGGGGTGCTGCTGATGGTGCAGAGCCTGTGCGGCAACTGGCTCGAGGCCGACCTCTGGTTGCGGGCGCGCTGGATGGCGCAGCTGGTGGTGGCCGGGGCGGGGGGCTACCTGCTGACACTGCTGGCCACGGGACTGCGCCTGCGCCACCTGCGTGGGTGAACGGTGTGAGCGGTACTCGCCGGGGGCAGAGTAGGCTATACTTCGCAGTCCCGATTTTTGGCGCTGGCTCGACGACCGCATGGAATTGATACGAGGCTTACACAACCTGCGCGACCGCCATCGTGGCTGCGTGGCAACGATCGGCAACTTCGATGGTGTTCATCTGGGCCATCGGCAGGTGCTGGCGCAGGTCAAGGCGAGGGCGAGCGCGCTTGGGCTGCCGAGTGTGGTCATCATCTTCGAGCCGCAGCCGCGGGAGTTCTTCGGCGGGGACGATGTCCCCCCCCGCCTGACCCGCTTCGGGGAAAAGGTCCGCCTGCTGGCGACCGAGGGGGTGGATCGGGTGCTCTGCCTCAGTTTCAACGCCCGCCTGCGACAGATGTCCGCGGAAGCGTTCATCGAGGAGCTGCTGTTGCAGGGGTTGGCGGTGGCGCATTTCGTGGTGGGGGATGATTTCCGTTTCGGCTGCGACCGTCGCGGCGACTACCACATGCTGTGTGCCGCCGGTGAACGCCGCGGCTTCACGGTCGAGAACACCCACACCTTCACCCTGCTGGGCGAGCGTGTCAGCAGCACACGGGTGCGCAACGCGCTGAAACGGAATGATTTTGCCTTGGCCGAGCAACTTTTGGGCCGGCGCTACGCGGTCACCGGGCGGGTGCTCCACGGCCAGCAGCTGGGGCGGCAGCTTGGCGTGCCGACCGCCAACGTGCGCATGCACCGCTACCCCTGTCCGCTGCGGGGGGTGTTCGCCGCCTGGGCACACTTCGATGGCCAGTGCCTGCCGGCGATCAGCAACGTTGGCGTGCGCCCCACGGTGCATGGCCGCCAGCCGGTACTGGAAGCCCATCTGCTCGACTACGGCGGCCCGGAACTGTATGGCTGCCTGATGCGGGTGGAGTTTTTGCATTTTGTCCGCCCCGAACGGGCCTTTGCGGGCCTGGATGCCCTCAAGGCCCAGATAGAAGCCGATATCGACCATGTCCGGGCCTGGTTTGCGCAGCAAGCCGAGCCTGACCTTACCACGGGAAACGACCTGTTATGACCGATTACAAAGCGACACTGAACCTGCCGGAAACGGCGTTTCCGATGCGCGGCAACCTGCCGCGGCGTGAGCCGGATCGGCTCGCCCATTGGGAGAAGATCGGGCTGTATCGTCAGTTGCGGGCAGAGGGCGAGGGGCGGCAGACCTTTATCCTGCACGATGGTCCCCCCTACGCCAACGGCAAGATCCATATCGGTCACGCGGTCAACAAGGTGATCAAGGATATGATCATCAAGTCCAAAATCCTCAGTGGCTTTGACGCGCCCTACGTGCCGGGCTGGGACTGCCACGGCCTGCCGATCGAACACAAGGTCGAAACCCTGATCGGCAAGGCCGGTGACAAAGTACCCTACCGTGAGTTTCGGCAGAAGTGCCGCGAGTATGCCGCCGAGCAGGTTGCCGGGCAGAAGGCGGACTTCATCCGTCTGGGGGTGGTGGGCGACTGGCAACACCCCTACCTGACCATGGATTTTGCCACCGAAGCCAACATCGTGCGGGCGCTGGGCAAGATCGTCGACAACGGCCACCTGGTGAAAGGGTACAAGCCGGTCTACTGGAGCGTGGTGGGGCAGTCCGCCCTGGCCGAGGCCGAGGTGGAGTATCAGGAAAAGAGCTCCACCGCCATCGACGTGCGCTTCACCTTTGTCGATCAGGAAAAAGTGCTGGCGCTGTTCGGCGTCGGCGCCAGTGAGATCCCGGTGTCGCTGGTGATCTGGACCACCACCCCCTGGACCCTCCCGGCCAACCAGGCGGTGGCGCTCAATGGCGCGCTGGATTATGCCTTGGTGGAAGCCCACACCGAGCAGGGGCTTGACCGCCTGGTGGTGGCCGCCGAGCTGGTGGAGGCGACCATGGCACGCTGGGGGGTGGACAAATTCGAGGTGTTGGCGACCTGCAACGGCAGCGCGCTGGAGCTGATGCGGCTCCACCATCCGCTCCAGGCGAAGCAGGTACCGGTGGTCCTCGGCGAGCATGTCACCACCGAGGCGGGCACCGGGGCGGTGCATACCGCGCCCGACCACGGTGTGGAAGACTTCCTGGTGGGCCAGCAGTACGGCCTGGGAACCCTGAACCTGGTGCAAGCTGACGGCACCTATAGCGATGCGGCGGGGGAGTTTGCCGGCCTCCATGTTTACGAGGCGGACGGCCCGATCTGCGAGGCGCTGGAGCGGGAAGGCAAACTGGTCCACATGAAACGCTTTCGCCACAGCTACCCCCACTGCTGGCGCACCAAAACGCCCCTGATCTACCGGGCCACACCGCAGTGGTTCATCTCCATGGAGGCGAAGCGGCTGAAGGCGCAGGCATTGGAGGCGATCGAGGGGGTGCAGTGGTTCCCCGAGTGGGGCCAGAACCGGATCGAGTCCATGGTGGAGCAGAGCCCCGACTGGTGTGTCTCCCGCCAGCGGACCTGGGGGGTGCCGATCACCCTGTTCACCCACAAGCAAACCGGTGCGCTGCATCCGCGCACCGCTGAGCTGATCGAGCAGGTGGCGCAGCGGATCGAACACAGTGGCATCGACGCCTGGTTCGAGCTGGACGCGAGCGAACTGCTGGGTGCCGAGGCGGCCGACTACGACAAGGTCACCGACACGCTGGATGTCTGGTTCGACTCCGGTGTCACCCACCACGCGGTGCTGCGGGTGCGGGAGGAGCTGCGCTTCCCGGCCGATCTCTACCTGGAGGGGTCCGATCAGCACCGCGGCTGGTTCCAGTCGTCGCTGAAAACCTCCATCGCCATCAACGGCTGCGCCCCCTACCGGCAGGTGCTGACCCACGGCTTCACCGTCGACGAGAAGGGCTACAAGATGTCCAAATCGCTCGGCAACGTGATCGCCCCGCAGGAGGTCACCGAAACCCTTGGCGCCGACATCCTGCGCCTCTGGGTCGCCTCCACCGACTACTCCGGCGAGATGGCCGTATCCAAGCAAATTCTGCAGCGTACCGCCGACGCCTACCGCCGTATCCGTAACACCGCCCGCTTTCTGCTGGCCAACCTCAACGGCTTCGAGCCAAGCGCTCATTGCGTCGACGCCGCCGATATGCTGGCGCTCGATCGCTGGGCGGTGGACGCCACTGCCCGGTTACAGCAGCAGGTGATCGCGGCCTACGACAACTACCGTTTTCTCGACGTGTACCAGCAGGTGCACCATTTCTGCGTGCAGGAGCTGGGCGGGTTCTACCTGGATATCATCAAGGACCGCCAGTACACCACCCAACCCGACTCGCTGGCGCGCCGCTCCTGCCAGACCGCCCTGTTTCACATCGCTCAGGCGCTGGTGCGCTGGGTGGCGCCGATCCTCACCTTCACGGCGGAAGAGATCTATGAGGCGCTGCCGGGAGAGCGGCGGGACTCGGTGCTGCTGACCACCTGGTATGAGGAACTGTTCGAGCTGGCTGACGACGATCCCTTCGACCGCGAGTTCTGGCAACGGGTGATGGCGGTGAAACACGCCGTCAACAAGTGTCTGGAGGATGCCCGCAACGAGAAGCTGGTGAAAGCCTCCCTGGCGGCGGAGGTGACCCTCTATGTGGACGACAGGCTGCGGGCCGATCTGGAACGGCTGGGCGATGAGCTGCGCTTTGTTTTGCTCACCTCCGAGGCCACGCTGAAACCGCTCAGTGAAGCCGGGGGCGCCCGTGCTACGGAGGTGGATGGCCTCGAGGTGGCGGTGGCCGCTTCAGCGCACACCAAATGCAGCCGCTGCTGGCACCACCGTGAAGATGTGGGCAGCGATCCCGAGCACCCGGAGCTGTGCGGGCGCTGTGTCAGCAATGTTGCCGGGGAGGGGGAAACCCGCCACTTCGCCTGATGAATCTCACGTCGAAAACGGGGGGCAGCGCCCGGCGCTGGCTCTGGCTCAGCCTGGTGGTGATCCTGCTCGATCTGGGCAGCAAATATCTGGCGCAGCGCCTGCTGGACTACGCCACCCCGCTGCCGCTGGCGCCGCTGGTCGACCTCACTCTGCTCTACAACAGCGGCGCCGCGTTCAGTTTTCTGGCCGGCGGGGGCGGCTGGCAGCGCTGGCTGTTCGTGGCGATCGCGCTGGCGATGAGCGCCTTCCTGCTGCGCTGGATGGGGCGCACCCCGGCGGGGCAGCGTTGGTTGGGGGTCGGCCTGGCGCTGCTGCTGGGCGGTGCGCTGGGCAACCTGTATGACCGGATGGTGCACGGCCATGTGGTGGATTTCATCTCCCTCCACTGGGGGGGGTATTACTTTCCCGCTTTCAATATCGCGGATTCGGCGATCACGCTGGGCAGCCTCGCCCTGCTGATCGACATGCTGCGCAGCCATGACGGCACAACCGCTGAGGAACAGAGATGACAGAGGTCGCCATCGGACCTGGAACCCGGGTTACGCTCCATTTCGCAATCAAGCTGCCCGATGGCGTGCTCATCGACGGTAACTTCGATGCCCCGCCCGCCAGCTTCACCTTCGGCGACGGCACCCTCCCGGAGGGGTTCGAGCAGGCGCTGCTCGGGCTCCGGGCCGGTGACCATGTCGAGCTGACCATCGCCCCCGAGCGTGGTTTCGGCCACCACAACCCCGCCAACATCCAGACCCTGCCGCGCGGCCAGTTCCGGGAGATGGAGCTGGAGGTGGGGCTGGTGGTCCTGTTTCAGGAACCGGGCGGGGAGCTGCCGGGGGTGGTGGTCGAGCTCGACGCCGACACGGTCCGGGTGGACTTCAACCATCCCCTGGCCGGCAAAACCCTGCTGTTCGAGGTGCAGGTGGAGCGGGTCGAGGCCACTTGACAACCGCTGGGCGGCTGTCCAGTCTGTAACGTCCGGGCTCAGGCCGAGAACGGTATTAACACACTAAGAGCACGAGGGCAGATCATGGATGATCGTACCTATACCACCGCCCCGCACGCCCAGCGGGGGCTTACGCTGATCGAATGCCTGGTGGTCATTGCCATACTGGCTATCCTGATGGCGATCGGCCCGGGCAGCTTCAGTGCCCTGCTGGCCGCCAACCGGCTGGGTTCGACCCAAACCGAACTGCGCGCCCTGCTGGCCCACGCCCGCATGGAAGCGCTGGCACGCAACAGCCGGGTGACGGTGTGCCGCTCCCACGACGGGGTCCAGTGTGCCGGCACCAGCCGCGTGGGCCAGCAGCGCTGGCAAGGGGCGCTGCAGTTTGTCGACCAGGACCAGGATCGCAGGGTCGGCGCGGGGGAGAGCGTTGCCTACGCGGTGCGCTTCCACCCGGCGGTCAGTGCGGTCTGGAATCGGGGGGACTCCCTGGTCTACCAGGCCGATGGCACCGCGCGGGGAGGCTCCAACGGCACGTTTGTGCTGCAGAGCTCCAGCAGCGAGGTGGAACACCGGCTGGTGGTCTCCCTGCTGGGCCGGGTGCGCACGGAGGTGGTCGCCCCCTGAAATGAAAACAGCTTCCGGCGCCGGGGCCGGGTGGCAACAGCCAACAAAGGAGCGTCGTTCCATGTCCGATTTTCTGATAGCCGGTGGCGGTGTCATCGGCTTGATGAATGCCCGCCTGCTGGCGCAGGCCGGTGCCAGCGTCACACTGCTCGAGCGCGGCCAGTGTGCCCGCGAGGCCTCCTGGGCGGGGGGCGGCATCGTCTCGCCGCTCTACCCGTGGCGTTACAGCGATGAGATAACGGCCCTGGCGCTGTGGTCCCAGAGCAGCTACGTGCATCTGGCCGAAGAGCTCCACGCCGAGACCGGCTGCGACCCGGAGCTGCGCCAGAAGGGGATGCTGATGCTGGCGGTGGAGCCGGAGGAGGAGCGGCGCGCGCTGGCGTGGGCAAAGCGTTACCACCGCCCCCTGAGCCGGGTCGAAGCCCCCTTCATCTATGCAACCGAACCCAGGCTGGCGGCCGGTTTCGACGCCGCCATCTGGATGCCGGAGGTTGCCAGCATCCGCAATCCCCGCCTTGGCCGGGCGCTGCGTGAAAGTGTCCGCAACCACCCCCACATCAGCCTGCATGAAAATACCCCGGTCACGGGCTTCACCACCCGGGGGGAGCGGGTGACCGGGGTGGAGACGGCGCAGGGGCGGTTCCCGGCCGATCAGGTGATCCTGGCCGGAGGGGCCTGGAGCGGAAAGCTGCTGGCCACCCTGGGGCTGCAGCTGCCGGTGGAGCCGGTGCGCGGGCAGATGATGGTGTTCCGTGCCCCCGTGGGGCTGGTCGATCGGGTGGTGATGTTGGAGGGGCGCTATCTCATCCCGCGCAACGATGGCCGTGTGCTGGTGGGCAGCACGCTGGAGTGGGTGGGCTTTGACAAACAAACCACCGAGCAGGCCCGGCGCTCCCTGCTGGCCACCGCCACCGCCATCGCGCCCGATCTGGCCCGGTGCGAGGTGGAGCACCACTGGGCCGGCCTGCGCCCCGGCTCGCCGGACGGCGTCCCTTTCATCGGCGCCGTACCCGGTTGGCAAGGGCTGCAGCTGAATACCGGGCACTACCGCAACGGCCTGGTATTGGCGCCGGCATCCACCCGCCTGCTGACCGATCTGCTGCTCGGGCGTTCACCCGTGGTCGATCCTGAGGCATACTCTCCCGCTGGACGTTTGCAGCCACTTTGAGCAACCGCGGGAGCGAGATGAGTACATCGATCCGGGTCGTGATGGCCCAGTTGAATCTGCTGGTGGGCGATATCCCCGGCAATGCGGAGCGTATCATCGCTACCGCCCTCCGGGCACGCGATGAGCTGAACGCTGATCTGGTGCTGTTTCCTGAACTGGCCCTGTGCGGCTACCCCCCCGAAGACCTGCTGCTGCGCCCCAGCCTGGAGCAGCGCGTTCAGGATGCGCTGCAGCGCATCCTGGCCAGCGTGCGGGGGGTTACGCTGGTGCTGGGCTACCCCTGCCACCGGCAGGGGGTGCTCTACAACATGGCCGGGGTGATCCGTGATGGCGAGATCGTGCATGAGTACGCCAAGCAGTGCCTGCCCAACTTTCAGGTGTTCGACGAGATGCGCTACTTCGCGGTCGGCCAGGGGGGCGGGGTGTTCGAGCACCGCGGGGCAAGGGTCGGCCTGGCCATCTGCGAAGATATCTGGAACGAGGGGCCGGTGGCGCAGCTGCGGGCGGCCGGCGCCGAGCTGGTGTTGATCCTCAACGCCTCCCCGTTCCATATCGGCAAACCGGCGCAGCGGCGCGAGCTGCTGCACCGGCGGGCGCGCCAGCTGGATGCGCCCCTGGTCTACCTGAACCTGACCGGCGGCCAGGATGAGCTGGTGTTCGATGGCGGCTCCATGCTGGTCTCGGCCCAGGGGGAGATTCTGTTTCAGGGAGAGCACTGCCAGGAGGCGCTTTACAGCTGCACCTTCGAGCCGGCCACGGCCCGGCTGCAACCGGAGCAGACCAGTGTGAGTGAGCCGAGCCACGATGCCCTGCTCTATCGGGTGTTGGTGCAGGGGGTGCGCGACTACGTCGATAAAAACGGCTTTCGCGGCGTGGTGCTGGGGCTCTCCGGGGGGATCGATTCCGCCCTGACGGCGGCGGTGGCGGTGGATGCGCTGGGGGCGGATCGGGTCGAGGCGGTGATGATGCCGTTTCGCTATACCTCGTCGATCAGCCTCGAGGATGCGCAGGCGCAGGCGCGGGCGCTGGGAATTCAATACGACGTGATCTCCATCGAACCGATCTATGACAGCTTCATGCAGCAGCTGGCGCCACAGTTTCAAGGGCTGGAACCGGACACCACCGAAGAGAATCTGCAGGCACGCTGCCGTGGGGTGCTGCTGATGGCGCTCTCCAACAAGAAAGGCTATCTGGTGCTGACCACCGGCAACAAGAGTGAGATGGCGGTGGGCTACTCCACCCTGTATGGCGACATGGCCGGGGGTTTTGATCTGCTCAAGGATGTCGCCAAGACCCGGGTGTACCGCCTGGCGCGCTATCGCAACACGCTCTCGGCGGTCATTCCGCCGCGGGTGATCGAGCGGCCGCCTTCGGCGGAGCTGGCCCCGGGGCAGACCGATCAGGACAGCCTGCCCGATTACGCGGTGCTGGATCGCATTCTCGAGCTCTATATCGAACGGGACTACTCTGCGGCGGCGATCATCGCCGCGGGGTTTTCGGCAGAGGAAGTGAATCGGGTGGTGCAGCTGGTGGATCGCAACGAGTACAAGCGGCGCCAGGCTCCGATCGGGCCGCGGGTGACCCAGCGCGGGTTTGGGCGTGACCGGCGCTATCCGATCACCTCGGGCTGGAAGGCCGGCGTCTGACCCCGGCCCTCCAGCACCCTGCGGGAGCGCAGCGGGAGTGCGTTGGCCCTACTGGGCTTCCTGCTGCGGGTTGTCGTCGTCAAACACGCCAAAGGTGATGCGGCTGAACAGTGAGCGCTCCTCGGCGCTCTTCTCTGCCTCGGCCCGTTTTTGCGCCTCGGCCCGTAGGCGCTCGGCGGCCGGGGTGGGGCGGGCCGGCTGCGCCGGTTCTTCCCCGCCGAGCAGACCAAAGCTGGCCGCCTGCAGCAGGGTGACATTTTCCTGCTTGAAGGGACGGATCTGGTACTCCGGGTAGTTCAGGCGCAAAACTTCCAGCGCATTGTTGGCCAGATCATGCAGGTTGAGCTCGGTGTAGGCCTCGGCCATGATCGCCAGCGCATCGGGAACGGCCGGGGTTTCCTGCAGGTTTTCGACCACATAGCGCCCCCGGTTGGCCGCGGCCACCCAGGCCTGGCGGCGCATGTAATACGATGCCACATGGATCTCATGGGTCGCCAGTCGGTTTTTCAGGTACTGCATCCGCTTTTGCGCATCCGGGGCATACTCGCTCTGCGGGTAACGGTTGAGCAGGATGGAGAAACTCTCGAAAGATTCCAGCGCGGCGCCGGGGTCACGCTGGCTGGCGTCGAGCGGCAGGTAGTTCTCGAAAAATGAGCGGTCCTGTTCGAAGGAGGTCAGCCCCTTGAGGTAGTAGGCGTAGTCGATGTTGTCGTGGTTCGGGTGCAGGCGGATGAAGCGGTCGGCGGCCGCCCGCGCGGATTCCGGCTCGTAGTTGCGAAAGTAGGCGTAGATCAGCTCCAGCTGGGCCTGCTCCGAGTAGCGGCCAAACGGGTAGCGGGCCTCCAGCAGTTGCAGCTTCTCGATCGCCAGGCTGTAGTTGTCGGCGTCCAGGGCGCTGAGCGCCTCCTCATAGAGCTGCTGCTCCGGCACCTCCGGCTCTACCTTGTCGCCGCCAAACCAGGAGCAGGCAGAGAGCAGGCCGACGAGCGCCAAAGTAGCCAAGATTTTCAAGGGTCGCATGTTGATCATTCCCGATGCTGGAAGCCGAGTTCGGCGTGGACGGCCGGATTCGGTTATACTGGCCAGATAGTGTCCGGTCTATTTAACCATAACCGGAGCCCATGCCAAAACATTCGCCGCCCAAGAATCCCATCGATGTCAGAACAGCTAGAGTTGGAAACAGAGGTACCGAGCGAAATGTTCGGAATGCGACTGGATCAGGCGGTCGCGCAGCTATTCCCGGAGTACTCCCGCTCCCGCCTGCAGGAGTGGATCAAGGCGGGGACTCTGACCGTAGACGGCCGGGTGCTCCGGCCCCGGGACAAGCTCAACGGGGGCGAGCGGATCGAGGTCAAAACCGAGCTCAAACGGATCGAAAACCACGCCGGGGAGCCGATCCCGCTGACGATCATCCACGAGGATGCGGCGATCATGGTGATCGACAAACCGGCCGGGCTGGTGGTGCATCCGGCGGCGGGGCATGAGAGCGGCACGTTGATGAACGCTCTGCTGCACCACTGCCCCGATATTGCCCAGGTGCCCCGCGCCGGCATCGTGCATCGGCTGGACAAAGACACCACTGGCCTGATGGTGGTCGCCAAAACCATCGTCGCCCAGACCAACCTCGTGGCCCAGCTGCAGACGCGCACCATGGGGCGTGAATATGAGGCGGTGGTGAACGGCGTGATGACCGGCGGTGGCTGCGTCGATGAGCCGATGGGCCGCCACGCCAGAAACCGGCAGAAGATGGCGGTGGTGGGGGTGGGCAAGGAAGCGATCACTCACTACCGGGTGGTGGAGAAGTTTCCTGCCCACACCCATATCCGGCTCAAGCTGGAGACCGGCCGCACCCATCAGATCCGGGTGCACATGGCGCACATCAACTACCCTCTGGTGGGGGACCCGCTCTATGGCGGTCGTTTCCGCCTGTCGAAGGGGGCCAGCGGCGCCCTGCAGCGGGCGCTGAAGGGGTTTCATCGCCAAGCGCTGCACGCCAAAAAGCTGGAGCTCTACCACCCCACCAGCGGCGAGCTCCTCTCCTGGGAGATCGACCTGCCCGAGGATATGCGCCAGCTGCTGGCGGTACTGAAAAAAGATGCACAGGAATACGATTACGAGCCATGAAACTGATCCGACCGCAGTGGCCGCTCTCTGACACCGTCGGCGCCTGCACCACCACCCGCATCGGGGGGGTGAGCCAGCCACCCTGGGCCGCACTCAATCTGGCCGACCATGTGGGGGATCGAGCGGAGGCCGTCGCCGCCAACCGCTGGCGGTTACAGCAGGTGGTCGGCGGCATCACACCCCAATGGCTGGCGCAGGTACATGGCAGCGAGGTGGTCGAAGCGCGGGGTGATGGCCGGGTACGGCGGGCCGACGCCTGCTGGAGCGCCACCCCCGGCGTGGCCTGCGCGGTGCTGACGGCGGATTGCCTGCCGGTGTTGTTCGCCGATCCCGCCGGGGGGCGGGTCGCCGCCGCCCACGCTGGCTGGCGCGGGCTGCTGAACGGGGTGCTGGAGGCGACACTGGCCTGCTTCGAGGTTCCGGCGCGGGTACACGCCTGGCTGGGGCCGGCGATCGGGCCACTGGCCTTCGAGGTCGGCGCCGAGGTGCGTACCGCCTTCTGTGAACGGCTGACCGCCGCCGAGCAGTCCTTTGCCCCCTCGCCGCTCCACCCCGGCCGCTGGCTGGCGGATCTCTACCAGTTGGCGTGGCTGCGCCTGAACCGGGCCGGTGTCGGCGCGATCTTCGGTGGCGAGTACTGCACCTTTACCCAGCGGGAGCTGTTCTTCTCCTACCGCCGCGACGGCGTCACCGGTCGCATGGCGAGTCTGATCTGGCTGCCACTGGAGAAAGAGGCGCTCTCGCCATGGATCTGACCGATCTGAAGGTCGGCCAGGTGGCCTCGATCACCGCGCTGGAGGGGCCACCCCCCTTGCGGCAGCGGCTGGCGGCACTGGGGATCCGCCGGGGGCAGCGGGTGGAGCTGCGCAGCAAGGCGCTGCTGGGCGATCCCCGCGCCTACCTGATCGGTCAGCAGCAGTTTTGTCTGCGCAACGCGGATGCGCGCCATATTCGGATTCAACCGCAACATGAATGAGCGCTGCTATACCATCGCCCTGATCGGCAACCCCAACTGCGGCAAAAGTTCGCTGTTCAACCAGCTCACCGGCGCCAACCAGCGCACCGGCAATCTCTCCGGGGTGACCGTCAGTGGCCGCAGCGGGGAATGTACCCACCAGGGGATTCGACTGAAGATCATCGATCTGCCCGGCATCTACTCCCTGAGCCAGAACCGCAGCGAAGAGCGGGTGGCGAGGGAGTACCTGGCACGGGAGCGGCCGGACCTGGTGGTCAACGTGCTCGATGCCACCAACCTGGGCCGACACCTGGCGTTGACCAGCCAGTTGCTGGAGCAGAATCTGCCGCTGCTGCTGGCCGTGAACATGCTGGATGAGACAGAGCGTAGCGGCGTCCGGCCAGACCTGGATGGGATCTCCGCGGCGCTGGGCGTGCCGGTGCTGCCCAGCGATGGCCGGCACAAGCGCTACCGCGAGCAGCTGCTGGATGCGATCGTGGCCGCGCTGCGGCAACCGAGCGCCACGGCGGCGCTCAAAATCGAATATGAGCCCCATATCGAGGCACTACTGCAACGGCTGGAGCGGCACGGTGTGCCGCGCTGGCGGGGGGTACGCTGGCTGGAGTCCGGCGGCGACGCGGATTTCACCTTGAGCGCCGCGCAGCGGGCCATTCTGGAGGAGGGGGTGAGCGCCATCCAGAGCGAGCATGAACTCAGCGCCGCCGAGTGGCTGTCCGAGGGGCGCTACGGTTGGGTGCATGGCCTGCTGCACCGGGTGGGGCTGAGCCATGCCGAGCGCAATCCGGCCGATGACCGACTCGATCGTATCGTGCTCAACCGCTGGCTGGGGCTGCCGATTCTGATCGCGCTGTTGGGGTTGATGTTCCAGACCACCTTTACCGCCGGTGCGCTGCCGGCGGAGTGGATCGCCCAAGGGGTGGAGTGGCTCTCCGCCCAGGTGACGCAGTGGCTGCCGCCATCGCTGCTGCGGGAGGTGCTGGTCGATGGCGTCCTCGCCGGGGTCGGCGGCGTGCTGGTGTTTCTGCCCAATGTGGTGCTGCTGTTTCTTTTCATGGAGCTGCTGGAGCAGAGTGGCTACATGGCGCGGGCCACCTTTTTGGTGGATCAGCTGTTGAGCCGGCTTGGCCTGCACGGCAAGTCCCTGGTGCCTCTGGTGATGGGGTTTGGCTGTAATGTGCCGGCGATCATGGCGACCCGCTCCATCGAGGAGCCGCGAGCCCGCCTGATCACCATTTTGATCAACCCCTTCATGAGCTGCTCGGCACGGCTGCCGGTACTGCTGCTACTCGCCGGCGTGTTCTTTCCAGACCACGCCGGCATGGTACTGTTTGCCGTTTACGGGCTGGGTGTGCTGGTGGCGTTGGCCTGCGCGGCAGTCTTCGCCCGGGTGCTGCCGGCAGAGCATGATGAAACTTTCGTCATGGAGCTGCCGCCCTGGCGGATGCCGGGGTGGCGCTCGCTGCTGCTGCATCTTTGGGATCGCAGCCGGGATTTTTTGCGCAAGGTGGGCACGGTGATTCTGGTGGGCTCGATCCTGATCTGGCTGCTGCAAACCTTTCCCCGTGGCGGTGAGCCATTGCTGTTGCAGTTGGGCCACGCGCTGACACCGCTGTTCGCCCCGCTGGGGTTTGGCTGGCGTGAAACCGTGGCGCTGCTCTCCGGCTTTCTGGCCAAGGAGGTGATCGTGGCCACGCTGGCGGTGGCCTACCATGCCGGTGGCGACGACACCATCCAGTTGCAGCAGGCGATCGGCCAGTCGCTGCCGGCCAGCGCCGGTCTGGCCTTCATGGTGTATACCCTGCTGTATATGCCCTGTCTGGCTACGCTGGCGGTCATTCGGCGCGAGACCGGCCGCTGGCTTTGGGCGGGGGTGTCGCTGCTGCTGGGGCTGAGCCTGGCGTGGCTGTTCGCCTGGTTGACCTTCCAGATCGGGCAGAGGTGGCTATGAACGCGATGACAGGGTTCGACTGGATCGTGCTGGCGGGGCTGGTGCTGCTGGTGAGCGTCTGGCTGGTGCGCCGCATCCGGGCCAGCCTGGGGGCCCGTGGCTGCAGTAGCGAACCTTCCGGCTGCGCCGGTTGCAGTGGCGGTTGCCGCTCGGCCCAGCGGAGGCAGGCGGCCGCCCGTTGCCCGCCGACGGAGCAAAAAAAGCCCGGCCGATCGGGCCGGGCAGCGAGGCGGTGACGCGGGCTCAGCTGCCGATCACACCGCCATCTTGACGCTGAATCATCATGACGGTGGAGCGCGGTTTGCTGTTGCCGCCGCCCGGGAAGTGGGAGGGTGCCAGATCCTCCCCCGGGTGCTGGACCCCGACGAAGAGGGTGCGCTGATCCGGGGTGAAGGCCATACCGGTGAGCTCGCAGGCGATGGGGCCGGTGGCAAAGCGGCGGATCTCGCCGCTTTGCGGGTCGGCGCAGAGCATCTGGTTGTTGCCCATGCCGGCGAACGCCCCCTCGTTGCTGTAGGCGCCGTCGGTCTGAATCCAGAGCCGGCCGGCCCCGTCGAAGCCGAGGCCATCCGGGCTGTTGAACATATTGTCGGCGTTGATGTTGTCGCTGCCGGCGTAGAGCCCCTCGGCGACGGTCGGGTTGCCGGCCAGGGCGAACAGATCCCACTTGAAGCGGTCGTCCAGATGGCTGCCCCGCCGCGGCCACCAGCGCAGGATCTGGCCATACAGGTTGTTGGCGCGCGGGTTGGGCCCGCCCACCGGCTGGCCCTCGCTGCCGCGGTTTTTGTTGTTGGTCAGGCTGCAGAACACCACCTCGTTGTCCGGGTGGATGGCCACCCATTCCGGGCGATCCATGGTGGTGGCACCAACCCGGGTGGCCGCCTGGCGGGCGAAGATCAGCACCTCTGCCTGGTCGGCAAAACCGTTCTCGGCGGTCAGGCCGTTTTTGCCGTGGCTCAGCTCGATCCACTCCCCCCACCCCTCGATCTCCCCCTCGTCGGCGTAAAAGCGCGCCACATAAAGGGTACCCGCATCCAGCAGATCGCGGTTGGCCTGCGGATCGGCCGGGTCGTAGCGATCGCGGGAGACAAACCGGTAGAGATGCTCGCCGCGCTCGTCATCGCCCAGATAGACCACCAGGTGGCCGGAGCGGTCGATGGTCAGGGCCGCGTTCTCATGCTTGAAACGGCCCAGCGCGGTGCGCTTCTTCGGCGGGGCGGTCGGGTCCAGCGGATCGATCTCGACCACCCAGCCGAAGCGGTGGGGCTCGTTGGGGTGTTTGGCCAGATCGAAGCGCTCATCGTGGCGGTACCACTGGTAGTCGCGGTTGCTCGGCTTGAGGCCGTAGCGCTTCTCCCGCGCCGCCAGCTCCACCTCCTGGTCGGAGGCAAAGTAGTAGTGGAAGTTCTCTTCGCAGCTCAGGTAGGTGCCCCAGGGGGTCTGGCCGTTGGCACAGTTGTTCACCGTGCCCAGCACGTGGCGACCGCTGGGGTCGGCGGCGGTCTGCAGCAGGGGGTGGCCCGCCGCCGGGCCGCTCACCACCATCGGCGTGTAGGCGGTGATGCGGCGGTTGTAGTCAGAGTCCCGCTTCACCCGCCACTGGCCGTCACGGCTGCGTTCGATCTCGAAGAGGGAGACCCCGTGGGCGGCCTGCGCTTTCTTCACCTCATCGGCGCTCAGCGCTTGCTTGCCCTGGTGGGCAAACAGGTATTCGTAATTGGTGTACTCATTGTTGACCGCCAGCACGGCGCGCTCCTGGGTCAGTGGGAACAGGCTCATGCCATCGTTGTTGTCACCGAACTGGCCCGCCTGGGCGGCCGCCGCTTGCCTGCCGGATGGATCAAACGGCGGTGCCCCCTCAAGGATCGGATCGCCCCAGGAGATCAGCGGCCTGGCCAGGTAGCCCTCCGGCACCACGAAGGTGTCGGCGCCGCTGGCCGCTACCGCCTTGAACCCCAGTAGGGTGCCGGGGGCGGGTTGGGTGGCCGCCGCCACCGCCCGCGCCAGGGGGTTGGCGGCCAGAAACAGCCCCATGGCCGTCGCGCCGCCACGCAGAAAACCGCGCCGGCTGATCCCTTGGGCGGCCAAACGACCGAAATCGGTCTGTTCCAGTTCGGGATGATCCTCGGGATCAAAATGCTTGCTCTGACTCATCTCACCACTCCTCCATCGGGGTTTGCCGGGATGTTTGGGGTTTGCCGGGGTGCAGTGGAACCTTGTAGCAGCGCACCATGACAGGATCAAGAAAGCCAACCACTGGGTGAAATGTGTTCGGTTTAATGACAGCCCGCGCTTGAAGTGGGCGCGATAGTCCCTATCTATAGGGGCAAAGGCAACGCCAACGGCCCGCCCCGAGCAAGCGTCGGGCCTTGGCACAGAAAGATTCACAGGAGAGTTCATGCGCCCGGATAAATTCACTTCACGACTTCAGGAAGCCCTGTCCGACGCCCAGTCACTGGCGATCGGCAAGGACCACAACATGATCGAGCCGGTCCACCTGTTGGCCGCTTTTTTACAGCAGCAGAACGGCTCGGTGGCGCCCCTGCTGCGCCAGGCCGGGGTCGATCGGATGGCCCTGACCACCAAGGTGGGGGAGGCGCTCGACCGGCTGCCGGTGGTGAGCAACCCGGATGGCGAAATCCGCCTCTCCCAGAACATGGCCCGGCTGTTCAATCTGACCGAAAAACTGGCGCAGCAGCGCGGTGACCAGTATATCGCCAGTGAGCTGGTGCTGCTGGCGATGCTCGAGGACAGAAGCGACGCCGGCAAGATACTGAAAGAGTGCGGCGTTGACCGGCAGGCGCTGGAAAACGCGATCAACAACATGCGTGGAGGCGACAGCGTGAACGATCCCAATGCGGAAGAGACCCGGCAGGCGCTGGACAAATACTGTATCGACCTGACCGAACGGGCCGAGGCGGGCAAGCTGGACCCGGTGATCGGGCGCGATGATGAGATTCGGCGCACCATTCAGGTGCTGCAGCGGCGCACCAAGAACAACCCGGTGCTGATCGGTGAACCCGGGGTTGGTAAAACCGCCATCGTCGAGGGGCTGGCGCAGCGGATCGTCAACGGTGAGGTGCCCGAGGGGCTCAAAAACAAGCGGGTGCTGGCGCTGGACATGGGGGCGCTGATCGCCGGCGCCAAGTTCCGCGGCGAATTTGAAGAGCGGCTGAAGGCGGTATTGAACGAGCTCTCCAAGCAGGAGGGGCAGATCATCCTGTTCATCGACGAGCTGCACACCATGGTCGGTGCCGGCAAGGCCGAGGGGTCGATGGATGCGGGTAACATGCTCAAGCCGGCGCTGGCGCGGGGCGAGCTGCACTGTGTCGGTGCCACCACCTTGAATGAGTACCGCCAGTACATCGAGAAAGACGCCGCCCTGGAGCGCCGCTTCCAGAAAGTGCTGGTCGATGAGCCCTCCGAAGAGGACACCATCGCCATCCTGCGCGGGCTGAAAGAGCGTTACGAGATCCACCACAGTGTGGATATCACCGACTCCGCGATCATCGCCGCGGCCAAACTGAGCCGACGCTACATCACCGACCGCCAGCTGCCGGACAAAGCGATCGACCTGATCGATGAAGCCGCCTCCCGCATCCGCATGGAGATGGACTCCAAGCCGGAGGAGATGGACCGCCTCGAACGGCGCTTGATCCAGCTGAAGATGGAGCGTGAAGCGCTGAAAAAAGAGAAGGACGAGGCGTCGCGCAAACGTCTGGAGGAGTTGGAGCAGAACATCAGCAAGCTGGAGAAGGAGTATTCCGACTTCGAGGAGGTGTGGAAGGCGGAAAAAGCCAGTCTGCAGGGTTCGCAGCAGATCAAGGAGCAGCTCGACCAGGCCCGGGTCGAGATGGAACAGGCACGCCGTGCCGGTGATCTGGCCAAAATGTCGGAGCTGCAGTATGGCCGCATCCCCGAGCTGGAGAAACAGCTGCGCGCCGCCGATAGCTCGGAGCAGCAGGGGGAGGGGCACACGCTGCTGCGCAACAAGGTGACCGAAGAGGAGGTGGCCGAAGTGGTCGCCCGCTGGACCGGCATCCCGGTCAGCAGGATGCTGGAAGGGGAGCGGGAAAAACTGCTGCGCATGGAAGATGCCCTGCACCGGCGCGTGGTGGGGCAGGATGAAGCGGTGGTGGCCGTCGCCAACGCCGTGCGCCGCTCCCGCGCCGGCCTGGCAGACCCCAACCGCCCCAACGGTTCCTTCCTGTTCCTGGGCCCGACCGGGGTGGGCAAGACCGAGCTGTGCAAGGCGCTGGCGGACTTCCTGTTCGACACCGAGGAGGCGATGGTGCGGATCGATATGTCCGAGTTCATGGAGAAACACTCCGTGGCGCGGCTGATCGGCGCCCCTCCGGGCTATGTGGGCTATGAGGAGGGCGGCTACCTCACCGAGGCGGTGCGGCGCAAACCCTACTCGGTGCTGCTGCTGGATGAGGTGGAGAAGGCGCACCCGGATGTGTTCAACATCCTGCTGCAGGTGCTGGAGGATGGCCGCCTGACCGACGGCCAGGGGCGCACCGTGGACTTCCGCAACACCATCGTGGTGATGACCTCCAACCTGGGCTCCGACCTGATTCAGAACTACAGCGATGATGACGATTACAACCTGATGAAGCAGGCGGTGATGGAGGTGGTGGGAACCCACTTCCGCCCCGAGTTGATCAACCGGATCGATGAGGTGGTGGTGTTCCACAGCCTGCGCAAGGAGCAGGTGGCCGGCATCGCCGAGATCCAGTTGGATCGTCTGCGCAAACGGCTGGCCGAGCGGGAGTTGAGTCTCAAACTGACCAGCACCGCCATGGACAAGCTGGTGGATGTGGGCTTCGACCCGGTCTATGGCGCACGGCCATTGAAACGGGCGATCCAGCAGTGGATCGAGAACCCGCTGGCGCAGCGGCTGCTGGCCGGCGAGTTCGAGCCGGGCCAGGAGATCGTGGTGGATGTGGAGGCCGGAGCGTTTACCTTCCGCTGATCCTCCCCACCCGCCCGGGCGCACCGCCGCGCCGGGGCTTCGGCTGCCGCCCCTGGCCCCGCGGCCGGCGGGCGGCCCCCTCTACGCACTCCCCCCATTCGCCCATCACCCGAGCCAGCCATCATCATCGACGATGGTGCGCGCCGCCGTGAGGGTGAGGACGCCAGCGCCGAAACTGCCGCCGACCGGATTGAAAACGTCGAGGTAGAAGATCTCATCGGGCTCGGGCGTCTCATCCCCGATCACCTCGACCGGGATCACCGCCTGGTTTTCATCGGGATACAACCGCAACGTGTCACTGACGGCGAGGTAGTCACGCCCGGCCAGCGCCGTGCCGTCGCGGGTGGCGTAATCGACGCTGAGAATCTGCTCCGGGTCGGCACGCACCCCGATGAACTGCAACAGAAAATAGGCGTAGTGGGTGCCGCCATCCCCCTCGGGGACCCATTTTTCGACCTCATTCGGTGTGGTCGGCGGGTTTGGGTAGTGCTGGCGCAGGGTCTGATCGATCCACTGCTGCTGGGCGCTCACCCGCTGCCAGGCACCGATCTCGCCAAAGCTGCTGTTTGTCTGAGCATCGATATCGGGGGAGTTGCTGCCGCCCAGGCTGGCGATGTAGCTGGCCACCCCCGCGATTTTGCCGGCGATGAAGGCCGGCCCGCCGCTGTCTCCGGGGGCGATCATCCCCTCATCCAGACCCAGCCCGGTATCATACCGGCCGGTCAGTTGGCCCAATGCGTCGTTACTGTGAGATCCATTGTCGAAGTCGGCGATCAGCTGGCTGCCGGGCAAGGGGGTCCAGCTCATCCCCGCGCCGAGATAGTGGGTGAGGGTGGCCCCCTCGGCATCGAAGCGGTTGCTCGCCTGCAGCCGGATCGGGTTGCCATCGATCGCGCCGCTATTGCCCGTGCCGGTCATGCCGTAACCGGAAAAGGTGAAGCTGTGGCCGATCTCATCGCTGTCGCGGTAGAGGGTGTAGCGCTCGGCGGGGAGTGGCGGCGCGGTATCGAGCCAGACGATGGCGAGATCGTTGTTGCTGTTGGCGTCGTAGCCGGGGTGTACCGCTATCTGCGCGGTGGTGAAGGTTTGTATCCCGCTGCTGGTTTCAAATTGCACCGTGGCGGTGCCGCTCTTACCGGCGAACAGATGCGCCGCGGTCAAAATGGCGCGGCCATCGTACAGCAGGGAGCCCGTGCCGTAGTAGCCTCCAAAACTGACGCGCACCACGCCCTCATAGCCGCTCCCGGCGGTAGCGCGGTAGCGTGGATCGATGGAGTAGGTGGTCGTTACCATACAAATAGTGGCTGCACAACGGGGTTATCGATGGTGAAGCTCCGCCCCTGATTGGAGCAGACGCGGAGCCGAAAGGGAATAGGCGCTGGCAACGGGGCCTCTACCGGTTGAGCAGATTGAGGATGATCGTCAGCGCCAGGCTGATCAAAATCATGGAGCTGAGCGGGACCCACACCCGGCTGTTCCCGAAACGGATGTCGAGATCCCCCGGCAGCTTGCCAAACCAGCCGAACAGGCTCGGCGCAAATTGCAGGATCAGCCCAAGCCCGACCAGAACGAGACCGGTGGCGATCAACCAGCGCGCCATCTGCTTCCTCCAACATTTTGACGCGGATGGAAAATAACAACAAACGGGTTATCCGATTGCCGTGCTTGAAACGGCTTCATAGCGCCCCGTTCTCGATCATGCGGATGAGTGTTGAAATGTCCGCGCCGTAGTTCTTCTCCGGCTCTTCCGATTCTGCTGATTCCGGGACGCAGGGGTTCGGCTCAGGTAGCGGCTTCGGCGTCATCCGTGCAGAGGAATCACACGTCTCAGAATTTCCGATGTTGCCGAGTAGCCCATAACCCGTTTCGACTGGCTCAGGCGCACACCCGCGCTCGAACTTCGGGCGCGACAGCTTATGCTTGTGAGCGCCTTCCGAGAACAGAATCTTGGCCCGCTGCGCCTCGAAGCTGTACCCCCTGCCAATTCGGTTCACCACACGGATCAACCTGTTCAGGCTCTCGGTGTACGTATTCGTGATCGGGTGGTTGAAGTAGTTGAGGATCGGCATCGTCCAATCACCCCACGCCCGCTCGATGTCGGCAAAGGCGCCTGCTATCTCGGACGGAATGCTCGTCTGCCACTGGATGAAATTCTCCCGCGCTTCGTCCGGCGACTCGGCGTCGTAGATGCCAAAGAATTCCTCCTTGAGCCGGTAGGCTTCGCCAAGCTCCGGGTAGTTCTTCGTCCAGCCATCGAGGGTTAGCCGTTCCTTGCCGTTCAGGTCGCTCTCCCGCTTCAGCAGCACAACACGGTCGTGCATCATTCCCCGACGCTGTTTCGGCGTCATGGATTCGCGCAGGCTCTTCCTTATACGTTCCATCGCATCGTTTGCCATGCGGACGACGTGGAACTTATCCACCACGATCTCGGCCTGCGGAATAACCGCCCGGACGGCATCGCGGTACGGTCTCCACATATCCATCGCAACGTACTGGATGCGTTCCTTGCCCTCCAGATGGCGCAGGAAGTGTACCACGGTATCCTTGTTCCGGTTCGGCAGTAACTCGACGATGGTGTTGTGCTGGATGTTGGCGATGACGCCACGGGGCTTGATGAGGTGGATCTCGTCGATGCCCATCCATTTCGGCGTCTCGAAGCGGATGGTCTTTTCCAACTCACTCACATAGTCGCTAAAGACCGCCCGGACGGTGAACTCCGTGCAGCCGACTGCCTCGGCGACACTGGCGAAGGTGCGCTTGATGGCCTGCTTGCCCATCCACTGAGCAAGCCGTTGGGTCATCGAGCGCTTTTCGGCAACCTCGGGTAGCGCTTCGTAAAATGTTTTGCCACAGTTGCGGCAACGGTAGCGGCGGGTGTCGATGTGGAGGCCGACGCGCCGACCGTGCATCGGCAGGTCTTTGACCCTCTGCTCGCGGCGACCAAAGCCAACGAGGCCCGCAGACTGGCAGTGCGGGCAGGACGTTGGTGGTTCCAGCGTCTCGACATCAATGTGGTAGTCGTGCTCGCTCTCTTGAGTGCCCAATACCCTGTAGCAAGGCAGGTTCAGGCCGTTCGCAGGCATGACTGACGGCTCCATGACACGGCGAATCCACTTGGGTTGAAGCTTCCTGATTGCGTGGTCCGCTTGCTCCATCGCATGATTACGGTTCCATTGCGCTGTCGTGGTTTCGATCTTCATCGGGCGCTGGCAAGATCGCTTCTGCATCCGGGTGGCAGCCGGCAAGGAAGGTCATCATCTCCGTGGCATCCTTCCAAAGATAGAAGCGCACCATCTTCTCGTTGAACTCCTGCACCTTCGCGGCAGGCACGCTGATGGCGTCGATGCCGTGGGACATGAGCACGCCGTTCATCATGAAGCGAGACGTGCGCTTGTTGCCGTCGAAGAAGAACTGCTGCAAGGCTCCGAACAGGAAGAAGGCGGTCGCACGCTCGAACGGCTCGCACGCTTGCAGAGCGACCACGCCTTCACGAAACACCCGATTCAATTCTGGTGCGCCGGATAGCGTTGGCAACGGGGTATAGCGGCCATGCTCACCAAGGCCGACATCTGGCGTGTAGTTTTTCTCCTGACCTTCGCCACGGAACACGCCCCACTCCAAGGCTTCCTTGCGGGCGACGATGCCATTCAATTCCGTGAACACCGGCTTGGTCAGTTCAAACTGACCACTTTTGACCATCGCCAGCAGACGCTTGGAGCTTTCCGCGAGGTTCAGGATTTGCTCCTGATCGGAAACCTTGTGCCCACCGACGGTCACACCATCCAACAGCGTTTTGACCTCGGGGAAGGTGAATGGATTGCCTTCGAGCACCGAGGCGTCCCAGACGAACTCAGGCAGCATCTTGTGGAACCGGAAGCAGACGCGCTCCAATGAGTGAGCCGGAACGCAAGTCGGCACTGCCGACCTGTCCCATCGGAAACCAAGGGCATCAAACAGTGCCATGTTGGCGCCTCTCATCAATCATTGAACACGGTGTCATGGTAGCAGTACATCCTGCTGGCTTCAATCACAAAACACGCTTTAGCATCTCGGTGCATGCGGCGTGAGGCATGGGGTTTCAATTACGAAAATCGGATACCCACAAAAAGTTGCCATTCGACATTACTCCCCGCCCTCTCGCCACCTGACCGGAGTTGGCCCATCCAAGCAGCAGCGATGGCGGGGGGGGTGGGGAAGAGGTCAACCTCATCACTTGAATCCAGGCGAAAACCCAAGTAGGGTTGATCGTTTTTCAGCCATTGGCAGATTGGCAAGCGGTGGCGTTGCCGGTCGCGCCCCTGCCGGAGGCGGTGGGGGTCGGTGGTAACGGGCCTGCGCCATGCGGGCCCGGTGCGACGGCAGCGGTATGAAGGACTATTACTACCAGGAGTCGGGGGAGATGCGGTTGTCCGAGGCGGTTGTCATAG
>JAXHUI010000026.1:0-29580 GCA_034189745.1 Pseudomonadota bacterium | reverse complement strand
GGGCGCACGCGGGGATGAGCGGCTCGAAAAGCGGCGTCAGAGGATGTCTATACCATCTCCTCGATTAGTTTTTCCTTCAGGGTCAGATAATCGTAGTCGGTAGTGGCCAGGAAGCGCAGGGCCGGTTGCAGCTGTTCGATCTGTTGCGTTGGCTGGATGCGCCAGTAGTAGCGGTACGCTGAGCTTATATCCTGTGCCAAAACCAGTACGGCCAGCAGGTGGCGTGCTTTCTCATCCGTATCGATTTCGTCGCAGAGAACGGCATCCATTTGTGGTTGCAGGGCGATGGCATCAGCAACGTGCTGGGGCAGATGCCAGCGTTCGGCCATTCGGGCTCCGAGCTGGTAGTGGCTGAAACCGAACTGTTCACGTTCCTCTCTGTCCAGGTCCGTCGCACAGAGGTTGGATGCTGATCTGAGAAATTCACGAAAGCCTGAAAAGGCCTGGACCATAAGCGGCAACCCGCAGTCATGCAGCATCCCCAGGGTGTAGATATCGTCCTTGCTCAGGCGCAGGTTCAGCAGGTCTGCAAGTTTGAGGGAGAGTTGTGAAACATCCTTGGCCGTATCCCAAAACCGGTCCATGCGGCCGGTTTTTTTCAACGTGTTGCGCAGTATTGTCAGCCGTACCAGATTGTAGATCTGACTTAGCCCAAGCAGGCTGATGGCGTGCTCTATGGAGGTCACGCTGACCTTTAGGCCGTAGTAGGGGCTGTTGATGGTTTTGAGTACGACGGAGTAGAGCGCGACATCCGATTTGATCAGGGCTGCAATGGAAGCCAGGTCGGGCTGATCGGCCCTGAGTCGTCGGGTGATTTCTACCAGCACTTCCGGCTGTGGGGGGATCAGCGAATTGAAACGGCTGTCATTCATCATGAGGGTAGCTCTTAGAAGACGTCGTTGACGGTGCTTGCCCGCCCGGTTGGCCGCTCAGTATAGTGCCTGTCCATCCAGGAATCAGCAGGAGGCCGAGTGAAAGCCGAAAATCCCGCCAGAAAGCCCTTTGTGGCCAGAGGCTCCGGGGTGAAACGATGTGATGGGTGCCGGTTGCCCACCGACGCTTGTATCTGCCAGTGGCGCCAGCTCGTTGCCGTGGAGTGTGAGTTCTGGCTGCTGACGCACCACAATGAGCTGTACAAACCGACCAATACGGGGCGGCTGATCCTGGATTCGATCGCCCAGACGCGCATTTTTGAGTGGTCCCGCACCGAACCGTCGCCGGATCTGCTCGCCGCGCTGCAGGATGAGCGCTATTCCCCTTGCCTGGTGTTTCCTTCGGGGGATGATTACGCGCATCGGATGCTCGAGCGGGTACCCGGTGGTGAGCGGATACCGGCGTTCATTATTCTGGATGGTACCTGGCGTCAGGCCCGGCGGATCTTTCGTCACAGTCGTTACCTTCACCATCTGCCTGTGATCGAGCCGAACAGGAAGCGGTCCAGCCGTTATAAACTGCGGCGCTCGACGGATGATGCCCATCTGTGCACGGCGGAAGTGGCGATCGCTTTGCTGGAGCAGGTGGGAGCGCGGGAGGCGGCTGCGCATCTGGAGGGGTATTTCGAGCGCTTCAATGAGCGTTATATTGGTTCGCGCAGGCGGTGGGCCAAACAGGAGCGGCAGCAACGCCACTCCGGTGGAGGGGGCACTCAGTGAGTTTCTTCCCCTGCGGCCTGCTGCTGTTTCACCTGCTGGGCGTAGAGGGCGTCGAAGTTCACCGGTGCCAGCATCAGCGGCGGAAAGCTGGCCCGGGTCACGAAGCTGTCCACCGCTTCGCGTGCGTAGGGGAAGAGCAGGTTCGGGCAGAATGCACCCAGTGTGTGGTGCAGTTCGGGCCCCTCGATGCCCACAATCAGGAAGATCCCCGCCTGCTGTACCTCAACCAGAAAGGCGGTTTCGGCGCCATTCTTGCCCGTTACCGTGAGGGTCAGCACCACTTCGTAGTGGTTCTCGTCGAGCGACTTGGTGCGGGTGTTCATCTCCAGGCTGATTTCCGGCTGCCACGGTTGGGTGAAGGCCTTTGCGCCTGCCGGGGTTTCCAGGGACGCATCCTTGATGAAGATCCTCTGCAGGGCGAATTGAGGTTGAGAGGCTTGCGGGTTGGCGGCTTGAGCGTCGTCGGACATGGGGTGATCCTTGTTCTGCGGGTAGGTTGAGGTTCAGGCGTCGATCAGGCTGTCCAGTTTGCCCTGTCGCTCCAGTGCAAACAGGTCGTCGCAACCACCTATATGGGTTTCACCAATAAAGATCTGGGGCACGGTGCGCCGGCCGCTGCGTGCTACCATCGCTTCGCGCAGGGCAGGGTCGGTGTCCACATCGATGGCGGTGTACTTGGCCTGTTTGCTGTCGAGCAGAGCAACGGCGCGGTTACAGAAAGGGCACCAGCGGGTCAGGTAGATGGTTATGTCAGCCATGGTTCTCACTTCACGATCGGCATGTTTTGGGCTTTCCATTCGGTCATCCCCCCCGAGAGGCGAACGACCTGGTCATAGCCCGCGGCTTTGAGTTTTTTCACGGCGCTGCCCGCGATCTGTCCCAGATTGCAGACCACGATGATGGGCCGATCACGAAATTTCTCCAGTTCGTTCAGGCGGCGGTCGAGCTCCG
This sequence comes from Pseudomonadota bacterium, assembly GCA_034189745.1. Lineage (GTDB taxonomy): Bacteria > Pseudomonadota > Gammaproteobacteria > Pseudomonadales > Balneatricaceae > Marinobacterium. The sequence goes on along the minus strand of JAXHUI010000026.1, from coordinate 26,977 downwards.
CAAACGGGATATGGTGTGCGCCGGCGATATGTCCGCTGTCCCACTCCTTGCGCTGGCGAATATCCAGCACTACGCCATCCTCCTTGTTTATCAGACGGGTGGCTTCGGCCGGGGAGACCGATTTGCCCGCCTTGCGCTTTTCGGTCCAGAGCAGCAGCGCCAGGGTAATGACCCAGGCAGCGACCAGGTAATAGTGCTGTGTTGCGAATTCGATCAGGCGTTCCATAGTCGTTCCGGTCAGATGAGCGGGATATCAGCCGGGCAAGTATACAATGCCACCGTGGTGGGGATAAGGGCTGGAGCCAAATACGCGGGGGGGCCGGTTAGCCAACCCGGGCGCAAGGCAGTAAAATGGCTGCCTGTTTCTTAACCGACCGAGTAAACGGCTGACCATGACTGAAGCGCGCGCAACCAGAGCACTGATCATTCTCGATGGTTTCGGAGTCGAGTCGACCCCCTCGTCGGCGGTGGAGGCGGCCCGCACGCCCACCTGGGATCGGTTGCTGGCCTGTAATCCAAACTCGCGCATCCAGACGTCGGGGTTGGCGGTTGGTCTGCCGGAGGGGCAGATGGGCAACTCGGAGGTGGGGCATATGAATATCGGTGCCGGCCGCACCGTTTACCAGAACTTCACCCGCATCTCCAAATCCATAGCGGAGGGTGATTTTTTTGCCAATCCCGTGCTCTGTGAGGCGATGGATGAAGCGATCCGGCGGGGGCGGGCGGTGCATGTGTTGGGGCTGCTCTCGCCAGGGGGCGTACACAGCCATGAGGAGCACATCTTCGCGCTGCTGGAGATGGCGGTAAAACGCGGTGCCCGGCAGGTGTACCTGCATGCCATTTTGGATGGTCGGGACGTGCCGCCGCGCTCCGCCGAGTCCTCCATCAAAGCGGCCGAGGCGGTTTTTCGGCGCCTGGGGAGGGGGGCGATTGCGACGGTGGTCGGGCGTTACTTCGCCATGGATCGGGACAACCGCTGGGATCGGGTGGAGCTGGCCTACGATGCGATCACCGGCGGTGTTGCACCACAACGGGCCGGCAGTGCGCTGGAGGCGCTGCACAATGCGTATGCTCGAGGTGAAAACGATGAGTTTGTGCAGGCCACCGTGATCACCGATGTTTCAGGCCAACCGGTGGGAACGGTGGCCGATGGGGACAGCGTGATCTGTGCCAATTTCCGCCCCGACCGTGCCCGCGAAATCAGCCGCGCCTTTGTGGATGGCGAGCAGTTTGCCGGCTTCGAGCGCAAGCGGCATCCTGAGCTGGGTGCCTACGTCATGCTGACCGAATACGCCGCGGATATCGCGGCCCCGGTGGCCTATCCGCCGGAGGCGATCCACAACGGCCTGGGGGAGTACCTCTCCGGCCTGGGCAAGACGCAGCTGCGCATCTCTGAAACCGAAAAATATGCCCACGTGACCTTTTTCTTCAATGGCGGCCAAGAGGCGATCTATCCTGGAGAAGAGCGTATCCTGATCCCCTCCCCCCAGGTGGCGACCTACGATCTCAAGCCGGAGATGAGCGCTCCCGAGATCGCCGACAAACTCTGTGCCGCCATCCGCAGCCAGCGCTTCGATCTGATCGTGTGTAATTTCGCCAATGGGGATATGGTGGGGCATACCGGCAAATTTGATGCGGCCGTCAAGGCGGTGGAAACCGTTGATCAATGTTTGGCCCGGGTGCTGGCGGCACTGCATGAGGTGGGAGGGGAGGCGTTGATCACGGCGGATCATGGCAATGTGGAGCTGATGGTGGACCCGGAGAGTGGTCAACCCCACACCGCCCACACCCGCTGGCCGGTAGCGCTGATCTACGATGGGCCGCGCAAGGGGACGTTGAAGCTCGCCGATGGGGCGCTGTGTGATCTGGCCCCCACGCTGCTCGCGCTGATGGCGCTGCAGCCCCCCAGGGAGATGACCGGCCACTCCCTGCTCCGCCAAGGCTGATCGGTGTGAGCTGCGCTGGCCGCTTGCTGTGCAGCGTCTGCCTCGGCCTGCTACTCTCTCCGGCCCAGGCTCCCGCCCAGGCAGCTGAGGAACCGGTCGCCACGCAGAAGCAGCTGCAGGCGTTGAAACAGCAGATCGAAGGTCTACAGCGGAAGATAGGCCAGCGGGAGGAGACGCTCGCGCGCACTCAGTCGGAGTTGCGCCGGTTCGATCACCAGATCGCTGAGGTGACAGCCGAGCTGGAGCGGCTGGGGCAGCGGTTGGGTCGGCTGGAGCGCCAGCGAGAGGATCTGGGGGGGGAGGAGAGCCGTCTGCTCGGCGCGCTGCAGGCCCGGGAGACCCAGATCCGCGCCCTGCTGCAGGAGCAGTACCGGTTGGGGCAACAGCCTGCCGTCCAGCTGATTCTGTCGCAACGGGATCCGCAGCGATTGGCCCGGATGCTGCGCTACTACACCCGTGTCAGCTCCGGCCTCGCCGGCCAGCTGGAGCAGTTCCGGCAACAGCTGCAGCAGCTGGAGCAGACCCGTGGCGAGATTGCGCGCACCGATACCGACCTGAACGCTACCCGCACCGCGCTGGTGCGGCGGCGGGAGGAGCTGAAGCAGGCGCGTGCCGGACAGGCCGAGGCGCTGGCCAAGCTGCGACATAGCCAGCAGCAGGATCGCTCGAAACTGGCCCGGTTGCGCCAGGATCAGGAGCAGCTGGAGTCGGTGTTGGCCGAGATCCGCCGTTCGCTGGAAAAGATCAGGTTGCAGGCCGATGGCCTCCAGTTCAGCCAGCGCAAGGGCAGGCTGGAGTGGCCGGTCGAGGGGCCGGTGAGGCGGGCGTTCGGCAGTCAGGATGACACCGTCAGCTACCAGGGGTTGCTGATCGCGGCGCAAGCCGGTACCCCGGTCAAGGCGGTGCACCATGGCCGAGTCGTTTTTGCACACTGGCTGCGCGGCTACGGACTGGTCTTGATCCTGGATCACGGAGGTGGTTATCTAACCCTTTACGGTCACAACGACAGCCTGCTGCGCGAGCCGGGCGAGTGGGTCGGCAGTGGCGAAACGATCGCTCTGGCGGGCAACAGTGGAGGTAACGGAGAAGCGGGACTCTACTTTGCCATCCGACACCAGGGCCGCTCGCTCGATCCGATCAACTGGCTCGGCAAACGCTAATTCACCATTCAGGGAACACACTTATGAAGCTCTACGGGCGTACCCCGCTGGCAACAGTCACCGCTATCAGCGCGCTCAGTTTACTGCCGTTTTTTGCCCCGCCGGCCCAATCGGCCCCGATGGAGCCGAACGCGGCAACGGAAACGGTGGAGAAAACACTGCCGTTGGAAGAGATACGGATGTTTGCGGATGTGTTCGACCGCATCAAGCAGGCCTACGTGGAACCGGTGGATGACCGCAAACTGCTCGAGGATGCCATCCGCGGCATGCTGGCAGGCCTCGATCCGCACTCCGCCTACCTCGAGCCGGAGGCGTTCCAGAATTTGCAGATCCATACCAGCGGCCAGTTTGGCGGTCTTGGCATCGAGGTGGGGCAGGGGGATGGGTTTATCCGAGTGATCGCTCCGATCGACGATACCCCGGCACAGAGGGCGGGGGTGCGCGCCGGCGATCTGATCATCAAACTGGATGATGTGCCGGTACAGGGGATGGATCTGAACCAGGCGGTGGAGATGATGCGCGGCGAGGTGGGCACGCCCATCCGCCTCACCATCATGCGCGATGGTGAGGAGAAGCCGTTTGAAGTGGAGATCGTGCGCGATGTGATCAAGGTAACCAGCGTGCGCCATGAGCTGCTCGAGCCCGGCTACGGTTACCTGCGGGTCTCCCAGTTCCAGACCCACACCGGTGATGAGCTGGTCGAGGCGATAGCGCAGATGCAGCGGGATGAGCCGCTGCAGGGGCTGATTCTGGATCTGCGCAACAACCCCGGCGGGGTATTGCAGGCGGCGGTAGAGGTCAGCAACGCCTTCCTCGACTCCGGGCTGATCGTCTATACCGAGGGGCGGCTGCCCAACTCGGAGCTGCGCTTCACCGCCAACCCACTGACGGCGGCGGGCAAAACCCCGCTGGTGGTGCTGATCAACGCTGGCTCCGCCTCGGCGTCTGAAATCGTGGCGGGGGCGCTGCAGGATCACAAGCGCGCCATCATCATGGGCACGGACAGTTTTGGCAAGGGATCGGTACAGACGGTGCTGCCGCTGGGGGATGAACGTGCCATCAAGCTGACCACCGCGCGCTACTACACGCCGAGCGGTCGCTCTATTCAGGCGCAGGGGATCAAGCCCGACGTCCGCGTGGAGGAGGCCAGGCTCACGGGGATTCACAAGGAGATTGGGATCAAGGAGCGCAACCTGGCGGGCCATCTGGAAAACGGCGCGGCGGCCAGGGTGGAGCCTGAGCAGGAATCGGGCAGCGGCGATCTGGCTGCGCGGGATTATCAGTTGTATGAGGCGCTGAACCTGCTCAAGGCGCTCCGGATCATCCAGCGGGGGCCGGGCGCCGACGGCTGAGACCGGTGCCCACCCGCTGGCGCTCGCTCAACGGGTGGGCACCGGGCGAAACAGCGCACCCCCCAAGCGAGCCCACTGCTCGGGCCAGAATTCGGTGGGACGGCGTTTGAACTCACTGCGGACAAACTGCCGGATACGCCCCTCGGCCGTCGCCAGCATCAGGTTGGCGGCGGAACCGACCGGAATTTCCGCGCGCAGCCCCTCCCGCACCTCCGCCTCACGCAGCACCTGTTTCAGCTGGGTTTCCACCCGCTCGAACAGCTGATTGATGCGCACCCGCAACCGCTCCGTTTCCCCTGCAAGGGCATCGCCGGTGAGGATGCGCGCCATGCCCGGATTCTTCTCCACGAATGCCAGCAGCAGGGTCAGAATCTGTTCGCACTGGCGCACGCCGCCCGCGTCCGACTGGGTGATCAGGGTGATGCGGGAGAACAGGGTCTCCTCGATGAAACCGATCAGCCCCTCGAACATGCGCGCCTTGCTGGGGAAGTGGCGGTAGAGGGCGGCCTCGGACACGCCCACTTCCCGCGCCAAAGCCGCGGTGGTGATCCGCTGCCCCGGATTACTTTCCAGCATCTGCGCCAACGCCTGCAGGATCTGCTCACGGCGGGAAATTTTCTGTTCCTGATTCTGTTTCATCCGCCGGTCACTGTGCCTTGTTGGTGATCAGGGTGCCGACCCCTTCATCGGTGAAGATCTCCAGCATGCAGGCGTGCTCCACCCGACCGTCGATGATGTGCGCGCTGCGAACACCACATTTCACCGCGTTCAGGGCGCAGTCGATCTTGGGCAACATGCCCCCATAAATGGTGCCGTCGGCGATCAGCCCATCCACCTGCGCCGTGGTGAGCCCGGTCAATACCTTGCCGTTTTTGTCCAGCAGCCCCGCGATATTGGTCAGCAGCATCAGCTTCTCCGCCCGCAGCACCTCCGCCACCTTGCCCGCCACCAGATCGGCATTGATGTTGTAGGCGTGGCCCTCTTCACCCACCCCGATCGGGGCGATCACCGGGATGAAGTCGGAGTGTTCCAGCATCTCCAGCACCTTGACGTTGACGCTCTCCACCTCCCCCACGTGGCCGATGTCGATGATCTCCGGCGCTTCCATCTCGGGGGTTTTGTGTTTTACTTTCAGCTTGCGCGCCCGCAGCAGCTCGCCATCCTTGCCGGTCAGGCCGATCGCCTTGCCGCCGGCGGAGTTGATCAGGCCGACGATCTCCTTGTTGACCATGCCGCCCAGCACCATCTCCACCACATCCATGGTTTTGGAGTCGGTGACGCGCATGCCGTTGATGAAGTGGGATTCGATCTTCAGCTGCTCCAGCAGATTGCCGATCTGCGGGCCGCCGCCATGGACCACGATCGGGTTGATGCCGATCAGCTTCATCATCACGATATCGCGGGCGAAGCTCGCTTTCAGTTTTTCGTCGATCATGGCGTTGCCGCCATATTTGATGACGATGGTCTTGCCGACAAACTGCTGGATGTAGGGTAGGGCCACCGACAGGATGTGAGCGGTGGAGATCGCTTGGTCACGGGACAGGGGCATATTCTCTCCTTCTATTATTCGGTCAGCGCCGGTCAGGCTTCGGGGATCGACAGGCCGGGGTCGATCTGACTCAGGCGCGACTGGAACTCATGCTTGATACGGGCCAGCGCCGTGGCGTTTTCGGCCTCGAAGCGCAGTACCAGAACGGGGGTGGTGTTGGAGGCTCGCACCAGTCCCCAGCCGTCGGGGTAGTCGACGCGAACGCCATCGATATGGCTGACCCGACCGCCGGGGAACTCCACTCGCTGCAGCGCTTCAACCAGGGCAAACTTGTTGTCGTCCCGCACCTCGATATTGATCTCCGGGGTGCTGATATCTTCCGGGTAGGCACTGAAGATGGCATCGGCGTCCTCGTCCCGGCCCGAGAGTATCTCCAGCAGGCGGGCCGCGCTGTAGAGGCCGTCATCAAAGCCGTACCAGCGCTCCTTGAAAAAGATGTGGCCGCTCATCTCGCCGGCCAGCAGGGCGCCGCTCGCCTTCATCTGCCGCTTGATCAGCGAGTGACCGGTTTTCCACATGGTGGCCTTGCCGCCGGCCCGCTCGATCACCCGGGGCAGCAGCCGAGAACACTTCACATCGAACAGGATCTCGGCACCGGGGTTGCGGCTGAGCAGATCCTCGGCGAACAGCATCATCACCCGGTCCGGGTAGACCACGTGACCGGATGGAGTGATCACGCCAACGCGGTCACCGTCACCGTCGAACGCCAGCCCCAGATCGGCCCGGTGGGCCTTGACCGCCGCGACCGCATCCTGCAGATTTTTCAGTTTGCCCGGGTCCGGGTGGTGGTTGGGGAAGGTGCCATCCACTTCACAGAACAGCGGAATGACCTCACAGCCCAACTGCTGCAGCAGCTCGGGCGCGATGGCGCCGGCGATGCCGTTGCCACAGTCCACCACCACCTTCAGCGGGCGCTTCAGGGTGATCTGCTCCAGAATGCGGTCACGGTAGGCGCGCTCCATCGCCAGCGGCCGGGCGCTGCCTGTGCCCTCCACGTACTCCCGCCGCTCGATGCAGCGGGCCAGCGCCTGAATCTGGTCGCCGGAGAGAGTGTCGCCCCCGAGCATCATCTTGAAGCCGTTGTAGTCAGCCGGGTTGTGGCTGCCGGTGATCATGATGCCGGTCTGGTCGCTGCGCTGATGCGCCGCAAAATAGAGCGCCGGTGTGGGCAGATAGCCGATATCCAGCACCTGGCAGCCGCTGTCGGTCAGCCCCTGGGTCAGAATCTGCTTCAGGGAGGGGCCGGAGAGGCGACCATCGGCGGCCACGACGACTTCGCGAATGTCGCGTTGTGCGGCAGCAGCCGCGAAGGCGCGACCGATGTGGTACACGGTCGCCTCGGTCAATGAGTGACCCACGATGCCGCGGATATCATAGGCGCGGAAGATATCAGGGTTGAGCTGTGCTAGCGGATAGGGCATGGGTACGGCTTCCTGTCGTCAGTAAGTATTTACCAATGGATTCAGTGGCGGCCTGAAGAGCCGAAGCCACCCGCGCCCCGTTCAGAGTCGCTGAACTGGTCAACAATTTCGAATTCTGCCCGCACCACCGGAACCAGCACCATCTGGGCGATGCGCTCCCCCACCTCGATGGTGAACGAGGTTTGGCCCCGATTCCAGCAGGACACCAACAGTTGGCCCTGATAGTCGGAATCGATCAGCCCCACCAGATTGCCCAGCACGATGCCGTGCTTGTGGCCAAGGCCCGAGCGCGGCAGGATCATGGCGCACAGGGCGGGGTCGGCGATATGGACCGCCAGTCCGGTGGGGATCAGCTCGGTCTCTCCCGGCGCCAGGGTCAGTGGCCGATCGAGACAAGCGCGCAGATCGAGACCGGCGGAGCCTTCGGTGGCGTAGGTTGGCAGGGGGATGTCGCGACCGATGCGGTCGTCGAGAAGTTTGACTTGCAGTGCTTTCATGGTGGGCTCTGACGGTTGCGGTGAAAATGCTCGGCGATCAGCTCGATCAGCTGGCGTGCCAGCAGGCGCTTGGGGCCCCGTGGCAGGCTGATGGTGGCGGCGGGGCTGAGCAGGGTGACGGCGTTGTCATCGCTATTGAAGCCGATGCCGGGGGTGGAGACATCATTGGCGATGATCAGATCCAGCCCCTTGCGCTGCAGTTTGCCGCGGGCATATTCGATCACATCGCGGGTTTCAGCGGCAAATCCCACGGTGAAGGGGCGCTGCGGCCCCAGTCCGGCGATGGTGGCGACGATATCCGGGTTCTTGATCAGGCGCAGCTCCATGAGCTCTTCGCTGCCTTTTTTCAGCTTGTGCTCCGCCACCGCCACCGGGCGGTAGTCCGCCACCGCGGCGGCGGCGATGAAGATATCGCACTGCTCCACCCCCTCCAGGGAGGCGGCCAGCATCTGTTCGGCGCTTTCAACCTGCACACAGGTGACTCGTGGCGGTGGCGGCAGATTGACCGGGCCGCTGATCAGGCGCACCTCGGCACCGGCATCGGCGGCGGCAACGGCGAGGGCGTAACCCATCTTGCCGGAGCTGTGGTTGGAGAGAAAGCGCACCGGGTCCAGCGGTTCGCGGGTGGGGCCGGCGGTGATGAACACCCGCAGGCCGCCGAGCGCGCGCTGCTGAAACTGCTCGGCGGTGAGCCCGGCCAGCTCCTCCGGCTCCAACATGCGACCGGGCCCCGTATCGCCACACGCCTGAGCGCCCTCCCCGGGACCAAACAGTTCGACCCCCTGCCGGCTCAGTTGCTGGACGTTACGTTGGGTTCGGGGGTCGCGCCACATCGCCTGGTTCATCGCCGGCGCCAGGCAGATGGGGGCGTCGGAGGCCAGGCAGAGCGTGGTCAGCAGATCATCGCCCATGCCGGCGGCCAAGCGTGCCATGAAATCGGCACTGGCCGGCGCCACCAGAATCAGGTCGGCCCACTTAGCCAGCTCGATATGCCCCATCCCCGCCTCGGTATCGGGGTCGAGCAGGTGGCGGTGAACCGGATGCCCAGACAGGGCCTGCAGCGTCAAGGGCGTGATGAATTCGGTGGCCGCGGCGGTCATGACGATGCGTACATCGGCCCCTGCCCCCTTGAGCAGACGCGTCAGTTCGGCGCTTTTGTAGGCGGCGATGCCGCCGGTGATCCCGAGCAGGATCTGCCGGTTGGTGAGTCTCTGCATACCCTGAATGCCTGCTTGTTTGCCATCCTGTAGTTGGGCGTTAAGATACCACTTCAGTCGGGTGATGCGTAGACGATCGTGTCCGCCATCACCCTCACAGGGAGGTGAGCATGGCGATCAGTGACTGGCCGGCGCAGGAGCGGCCGAGGGAAAAACTGCTGGCGCGGGGGGCGGCCGCGCTGTCCGATGCGGAGCTGCTGGCGATATTTCTGCGCACCGGGGTGCAGGGATGTAGTGCGGTCGATCTGGCGCGACGGCTGCTCGAGCATTTCGGCGGCCTGCGCCCACTGCTGGAGTGCAGTCAGGCCGATTTTTGTAGGGCCCATGGTCTGGGGCCGGCCAAGTATGTTCAGCTGCAGGCGGTGCTGGAGATGTCACGGCGTCATCTGGAGGCGCAACTGGTACGCGAATCGGCGCTGGAAAGTCCGGCCATGGTGCGTCAATACCTGGCCAGCCGCCTGCGCCATGAGGCGCGGGAGGTGTTTGCCTGCCTGCTGCTGGATAATCGTCACCGGGTGATCCGGTATGAGGCGCTGTTTTACGGCACCATCGACGCCGCCAGTGTGCATCCGCGCGAGGTGGTCAAGCTGGCGCTGGCGCACAACGCCGCGGCGGTGATTCTGGCCCACAACCACCCCTCCGGTGTGGCCGAGCCCTCGCGGGCCGATCAACAGATCACCGACCGGCTGGTGAAGTCGTTGGGACTGGTGGATATCCGGGTGCTGGATCACATGGTGATCGGTGACGGTGAGACGGTTTCATTTGCCGAGCGGGGGCTGTTGTGATTACGGCTGAAAAGTTCAACAATTCACTGGCGCGGGTGGGGTGGTTTCTGTATGATGTGCGACCTTCTGTTCCTTAATGGTACGGTATTCTGTCCGGCTCATTGGTATGGGACGCTCCGCCTGAGGCTGCACCGGTTGTGTGGCCGATAAACATCGAACGGAAGTCAACGCAACCCTTGTTAAAAAGGTTCAATCACTATGTCTCGAGTTTGCATGGTAACGGGCAAAGGCCCGGTAACCGGGAACAATGTTTCCCACTCAAACCGTAGAACGCGTCGCCGCTTCCTGCCGAACCTGCACTGGCACCGCTTCTGGGTAGAAAGCGAAAACCGTTTCGTACGTCTGCGTGTTTCCTCCAAGGGGATGCGTATCATCGACAAAAAGGGCATCGATTCGGTTTTGACCGAGCTACGTGCCCGTGGCGAGAAAGTCTGAGGAGATCTGCATCATGGCTAAAGGCGCACGCGAGAAGATCCGCCTGGTTTCCTCCGCAGGAACCGGTCACTTCTACACCACCGACAAGAACAAGCGCAACACCCCGGACAAGTTCGAATTCAAGAAATACGACCCGGTTGTGCGCAAGCATGTGATCTACAAGGAAGCCAAAATCAAGTAATTGGTTCTGGACCACGGATCACTGGACCTCGCAGTACTGGGAACGTGCTGCGAGGTTTTTTGTTTTCTGGCATTCTCCTCAACCGAGTGCTGTCTCGAGGTTTGTTTCCCGTAAACAAGGCACCCTGAATGACGACCCCCGCGCCCTCATCGATCCGCTTCGTACCGCTGGCGTTTGTGCTGTTCTGGCGTAGCCGTTTTGCTGCTGCCCGCCATGGACTGCTTTACATCGGGCCGTTCAGCTTGGTAGGGAGGCTGAGTGGGGTGGCGCTGAGCTGGGGTTGCCGGGTGGTTTGCCTGGCCAAGACCCCGCTGGAGCGAGCCGATGCCTGAGTTGCCGGAGGTTGAAACCACGCGACGCGGCATCGCGCCCTGGGTTGAAGCGCAGCGCGTGACGCGGCTGGAGGTGCGCCAGCCGATGCTGCGCTGGCCGGTACCCGCACAGCTGGCGCAATGGATCGAAGGGGACCGGGTGGGGCGGGTGGAACGGCGCGGCAAATACCTGCTGTTCCGGTTCACGCGGGGGTGGGTGATCATCCATTTGGGGATGTCGGGCAGCCTGCGGCTCTTGCCGCAGGGCACGGAGCCCGGCAAGCACGACCATCTGGATCTCCTGTTCGCGTCGGGCCAGCTGCTGCGGTTGACCGATCCGCGCCGCTTTGGAGCTGTGCTGTGGCAGGAAAACGGCACCCAACACAGCCTGCTGGCCCAGCTGGGGCCGGAGCCGTTGAGCGAGGCGTTCAACCCCGAGTATTTGCAGGCTGCCTGCAAAGGACGGCGCACGGCGATCAAGACGCTGATCATGAATGCGCGGGTGGTGGTGGGGATCGGCAACATATACGCCAATGAGGCGCTGTATCGTGCCGGTATCGACCCCCGCCGGGCGGCCGGGCGCATCGCCGCCGGTCGGCTTGCGCTTTTGGTCGAGGCGATCAAGAGCGTACTCGCAGCCGCCATCGAGCAGGGCGGCACCACCTTGCGCGACTTTGTGGGCGGTGATGGCAAGCCCGGTTACTTCAAGCAGCAACTGGATGTGTATGGCCGCGGCGGCCAACCCTGTCAGGGCTGTGGCGAGCCACTTTCCGAAATAAGAGTGGGGCAGCGTAGTACGGTGTACTGCCCTCGCTGTCAGCGATAAGGAGCCCGAAAAACCGATGAATAGCTACTCTCCCCACCCCGTCGACCCGCAACGGGTCGAACTGCGCCGCAAACTGGGTATCGAGTCCTGTCTGCAGCGGCGCCGCTGCGTTCGGATCGGTTCGCTGCCACTGCATACCGAGTTGTACTCCACCGATGACCCGCAGGCGCCACTGCTGCTGTTCCTCCCCGGCATCGGCACCTATTGCGAACTCTATGCCGAGTTGCTCGCCGATCTTTCCGCCCGGGGGTTCAACGTGGTTGGCGTCGATCCGCGCGGGCACGGCTATTCCGGGGGGGAGCGAGGTCTGTACACGGTGGATCAGGTCTGCACCGACCTGGCCGAGATCATCGACCACTACCGGCAGAGCTTTGGTGGTCCCATCTACCTCTACGGCTACTCCATCGGCGCACTGCTGGGGCTGGCCTGCGCCGAGCAGGATAGTCGCATCGAAAAACTGGTTTGCGGCACTTTGCTGGTGCCTGAAATAGCCCCCGATATGATGCACCAGCTCGGCTGGTCATGGATCTGGAGCAGTGCTCTGCTGCTGCCCGATATCAAGCTACCCATGAAAAATCTGATCGACTACGATCGCCTGCTGGCCGGCCACCCGGCCGGTGATGAGATCAACCAGGATCCCCTGGTCGTGTTCGATTACCCGCTGCGTACCCTCTCCAGCCTGTTTACCCATCGTGTCGGCAGCCTGGCCCGCCGCTACGATTTCAAGGGAGTGATCATCCACGGCAGTGAAGATGAGGTGCTGCCACTGAGCTATTCCGAGCGGGTGCGGGAGTGGTTGCAGCACCCATTCGAGCTGATCGTGGTGGAGGGGGAAGGACACATGCTGCCCTGGGACAATCCGGCGCGGCTCACCGAGCTGATCGCTGAGTGGTTGCGGGCGTGATCCCGGTGTCATCAAAATTTCAATCCCGTGTAACGCACCTGTCGTTGCCCTGAGCAGAAAATGACCACCTGAGAGCCAAATTGGAGGTGGTCGCCATGAACGGTCTGCAAAAGTTGAACGCCTTTGATACCCGAGCTTTCTTCTGGTGTAACGACTATAGCCAACACGCCCCGGTGAAGACCGGCAGCCGCTGGGTGTCGCGCCTTGGAGATGGTGGCCTCTATCTCCTGCTTGGGCTGACACTGGCGCTGTGGGAGCCGGAGGATGGGCCGGCGTTCCTGCAGGTGGGGCTGTTGGCCTACGCCATCGAGCTGCCGCTCTACTTTCTGCTGAAAAATACCATCCGACGTGACCGCCCCTGCCACCGTCTGGCGGGTTTCCGTGCGGCCATTGAGCCCTCGGACAAGTTCAGCTTTCCCTCTGGGCACACATCCGCCGCCTTTGTGTTCGCCATGTTGCTGTCACAATTCTACCCGGCGCTCATGGTGCCGGGTTTTATCCTCGCCCTGCTGATCGGCGCTGCCCGGGTGTTGTTGGGGGTACACTACCCCACCGATATCGCCGCCGGAGCCCTGCTGGGGGTGGTCTCCGCCCTGCTGGCGCTGGGTCTTTGGGAGTGGCTTTGATGCGGATTCTCTACGGCGTGCAGGCCACCGGCAATGGACATATCACCCGCGCCCGGGTGCTGCTGCCGGCGCTCCGGGCGGTTGGCATCGAGGTCGATCTGTTATTGAGTGGACGAGCGCCAGAGCAGCTGTTCAACATGGAGGGGTTCGGCCACTTCGCCACCCGGCGTGGTTTTACTTTCGCCACCTCCTCTGGGCGGGTCGATTGGCTGAAAACGGTGCTGCGTAGCCGTCCACAGGAGTTCTGGCGCGATTATCGCCGGTTGGACCTGAGTGGCTACGATCTGGTGCTGTGCGATTTCGAGCCGGTAACGGCCTGGGCTGCGCGCCGACAGGGAGTCCCCTCCCTGGGCGTTGCTCACCAGTACGCTTTTTTCCACCCCATTCCCGGCACCGGCTTCGCCCCCTGGCTGAAGCCGGCGCTGAAGCTGTTCGCGCCGGTGGATGCGGCGGTGGGCGTCCACTGGCACCACTTTGACGCCCCCATACTGCCGCCTCTGATCGCACCGGCCCCCTACCCGCTGACCGAGGAGCCGGACAAGATTCTGGTATATCTGCCCTTTGAATCGCTGGGCGAGGTGCTCCACTGGCTGGGAGCCTTTACGAGCCACCGTTTTCGCATCTACTGCGATATCGAAACGTTCCAGCAGCGGGGTCACCTCGAGCTGCTCCCCTACTCGCGGGATGGCTTTCAACGCGACCTGTGCAGTTGCGCTGGAGTGATCAGCAACGCCGGTTTTGGTCTGTGCAGCGAGGCGATCCAGGCGGGCAAGAAGCTGCTGGTGAAGCCGCTCCACAGCCAAGTGGAGCAGCGCTCCAACGCCGTCGTGCTGGAGCAGATGGGGCTGGCAACGATCCTCTCCAGGCTGGTGCGGGAACCGGTGGCGGCGTGGTTGGCTCAACCCGCCCGCCACCCCAGGCCCTGGCCCGATGTGGCCGGCGCACTGGCTCGCTGGATCGTCTCGGGCCGGGCGGAGCCGATCGAGAGCCTGGTACAGGCGCTTTGGGGGGAGGAGCCGGTGGGCGAGCGCCCGCCCGGTTGGGTCGGGCAGCGATGATCGGTTGGCCGCCGCTCGCCGCCGGAGAGTGGCGCGAGATACCCTCTCGCGGCCATAAAAGCGAAAGGAGCCGGCGATCCCTCATCCGGCTCCTTTCTCTGGCGTCCCTATCCCTGCCGCTGTAACAAGCGACTTTCCTGGTCTGGTGCACTCCGTGCGTCCTGAACGGCTGCGTGGCCATCCTTGTGTTCGTTCCCTGAACAGGAGATCCACCCGACCCATTATCCCCGGCCAAAAACGGTTGGCTATAGGAATTTTTCCTAATTTTGCCTGTCAGGCCATTTTTACCACTTCATCCACCAGCCGGTTGATGCCGGAGGCGGCCTCGGAGATGGAGCGGGCCAGCATGTAGGCCGGGGTGGAGACGACCCGCTTGTCGGGGTCGACCACGATCTGATCCACGCTACAGCTCGCATGTACCCCTCCCATGCGCTCGATGGCGCCGGCCACCTCGCTGTCGTTGCCGACGGTGCAGCGGATGCCGGGTCCGAGCAGCTTCGGGGTCAATGTGGGGGCGATGCAGATCAGGCCGACGGGCTTGCCGGCCGCATGGATGGCGCGGGCAAACTGGACCAGTTGCGGGATCACCGTGCAGTCGGCCCCCTTGATGGCAAAATCGCTCAGATTCTTGGCGGCGCCGAAGCCACCGGGAATGATCAGGGCGTCAAACTCCGCCGGGTCGGCCGTGGCCAGATCCTCGATCTCGCCGCGGGCCAACCGGGCGGCCTCGACCAGTACGTTGCGGCGCTCCCCCTGTGCCACCTCTCCGGTCAGGTGGTTGATCACATGCAGCTGCTCCACATTGGGGGCCAGACACTGATACTGGACACCGTTGTGCTCCAGGCGTAGAAGGGTGAGGACCGACTCGTAGATCTCGGAGCCGTCGAACACGCCACATCCTGATAGAACTACCGCGATTTTTTTCATGCCGTTAACTCCTTCGCTTGTCGTTACCGATATAATCGAACGGGTTGCAATGATCGCCCCACAGGGGTCATCTGTATCCACAGAGTACGTCAAGATGGGGCCGACACCAACCGGGTGATGGCGCACAACCCGCCCGGTCACCTGCCTGTCATCATCTTGTCGTTCAATATACGCGAAAAAAGGAACCGAGCCGTGGCGTTTACCAACAGTCAGCGTTTCTACCCCGAAACCCGCATGCGCCGGATGCGTGCGGATGATTTTTCCCGTCGCCTGATGCGCGAGCATCGCCTCACCACCGATGATCTGATCTATCCGGTATTCGTGCTGGAGGGGGAGAACCGAGTGGAGGCGGTCTCCTCGATGCCCGGCGTGGAGCGTTACAGTATCGACCTGTTGGTGGAGAAAGCGCGCTACTGGCAGCAGCTGGGCATCCCGATGTTGGCGCTGTTTCCGGTGACGCCCGCCGAAGCCAAGAGCGAGCTTGCCGAGGAGGCCTACAACCGGGACGGGCTGGTGCAGCGGGCGGTGCGCGCGCTGAAGGCCGCGCTGCCGGAGCTGGGCATCATGACCGATGTGGCGCTGGACCCCTATACCACCCACGGGCAGGATGGCATCGTCGATGAGACCGGCTATGTGCTCAATGACCGCACGGTGGACACGCTGGTGCAGCAGGCGCTCTCCCATGCGGAAGCCGGAGCCGACGTGGTCGCCCCCAGCGACATGATGGATGGTCGTATCGGCGCGATCCGTGATGAGCTGGAAAGCCACGGGTTGGTCAACACCCGCATCATGGCCTACTCCGCCAAGTATGCGAGCGCTTACTATGGCCCCTTTCGTGAAGCGGTGGGTTCGGCGGCCAATCTGGGCAAGGGTGACAAGGCCAGCTATCAGATGGACCCGGCCAACAGCGACGAGGCGCTGCATGAAGTCGCGCTGGACCTGGCCGAGGGGGCCGACATGGTGATGGTGAAGCCGGGGATGCCCTACCTGGACATCGTTTACCGGGTGAAAACCGAATTGAAGGTGCCCACCTTTGCCTATCAGGTGAGCGGTGAGTATGCGCTGCAGATGGCGGCGTTTCAGAATGGTTGGCTCGAGGAGGAGGCGGTGGTCCTGGAAAGCCTGACCTGTTTCAAGCGTGCCGGAGCCGATGGCATTTTGACCTACTTCGCGGTCCGGGCGGCACAGCTGCTGCAGCGTTGAATCAACCAGAGACGCCGGGATGACACGGCAGCAAACCGGGAGAGAGTGAATGAGTGAGATCAGCCAGGATGTGACTGTACCCCTGGAACAAAGCGAGGCGACCGCCGCCCTGCTGGAGAGCCGGGAGATACTGCCCATCGTCGATCCGATCGAGAAGGTGCCGGTGGATCTGAAGACGCCGGAACTCTATATCAACCGTGAGTTGAGCCACCTGCAGTTCAACGTCCGGGTGCTGGAGCAGGCGCTGGATGAAAGCTATCCGCTACTGGAGCGGTTGATGTTTCTGCTGATCTTCTCCAGCAACCTGGATGAGTTTTTCGAGATCCGGGTGGCCGAGCAGCTGCGCCAGCTCAAGTATGGGCGCGAGGCGGTGGGGCCGGATGCGATGCCGCCGCAGAAGGTGCTCGATAAGATCGCCGAGATCTGTGCCATCAACATAGAGCGTCAGTACAAAATCCTGAACGAGATCATGTTCCCGGCGCTGGAAGCGGAGGGAATCCACTTCCACCGTCGGGGTGACTGGAACGCCGAGCAGCTGGCCTGGGTGCGGGATTACTTCGAGGAGAAAGTGGTACCGGTGATCAGCCCGATCGGGCTCGACCCCTCGCACCCCTTCCCGCGACTGGTGAACAAAAGCCTCAATTTCATCGTCGAGCTGGATGGCCGGGACGCCTTCGGTCGCGAGACCGGCATGGCGATCATCCCGGCACCGCGCTCCCTGCCGCGCTTGATCCGTCTGCCGGATGAGTTGTGTGAGAGCGGCGATAACCTGATCTTCCTATCATCGATCATCCACGAGTTTGCCGAGGAGCTGTTCCCGGGGATGAAGGTGGATGGCTGTTATCAGTTCCGCATCACCCGCAACGCCGACCTCAGCTTCGACTTTGAAGAGATAGAGGATCTGGCTCGAGCCCTGCGCGGTGAGCTGCACTCGCGTAAATTTGGTGACGCGGTGCGGCTCGAGGTGGACAGCCGCACGCCGGAAAACCTGATCAGCTTCCTGCAGGCGGAGTTCAACCTGCCCAGCAGCCATGTATACCGCGTCAACGGTCCGGTCAATCTGACCCGGCTGATGGCGGTGCGGGATCTGGTGAATCGTCCCGATCTGCTCTGGAAACCGTTTACGCCGAGTTTACCCAACAGGCTGAAAAACAACGAAGATATCTTCAGCGTACTGCGCAAGGGCGATCAGTTGCTGTTACACCCGTTCCAGTCCTTTACCCCGGTGGTGGATCTGCTGCGGCAGGCGGCCAAGGACAACGACGTGATCGCGATCAAGCAGACGCTCTACCGCACCGGAGTGAAGTCCGACATCGTCAATGCGCTGGTGGAAGCGGCGCGTAACGGCAAGGAGGTCACCGTTGTGATCGAGCTGCGGGCGCGCTTCGACGAGGAGAGTAACCTGCAACTGGCCGGTCGATTGCAGGAAGCGGGCTGTCTGGTGGTGTATGGGGTGGTCGGCTACAAGACCCATGCCAAGATGATGCTGATCGTGCGCCGTGAGGGGAGCGAGCTGGTGCGCTACTGTCACCTCGGCACCGGCAACTACCATTCGGGTACCGCCCGGCTCTACACCGACTACAGCTACATGACTTCCGACAACGAGGTGGGGGAGGATGTACACAAGATTTTTCAGCAACTGACCGGCATGGGCAAGATTCAGAAACTGCAAAAGCTCTACAACGCGCCATTCACGCTGCATGGCAAAATGCTGGAACTGATCCAGAACGAGATCCGCAATGTCAAGGCGGGCAAGCAGGGCTATATCATCGTCAAGGTAAACGGCCTGACCGAGCCCAAACTGATTCGCGCACTGTATGAGGCCTCCCAGGCCGGCGTGCAGATCGATCTGATCGTGCGCGGCATGTGTCGCCTGCGGCCGGGGCTCGAGGGGATCTCCGAGAATATTCGGGTGCGCTCCATCATCGGTCGCTTCCTGGAACACTCCCGCATCTACTGGTTTGCCAATGGTGGTGGCAAGCCGGTGGTGATCGGCTCGAGCGCCGACTGGATGGAGCGCAACATGCTGAACCGGGTGGAGACCGGCTTCGAGCTGTTCGGCAAGAACGCCGAGCGGATCCGCAAGGAGCTGGATTACTATCTGCAGGACAACACCCAGGCGTGGGAGCTGCACTCGGACGGCAGCTACACCCTGATCCAGCCGGGAGATGGCGAAGAGCGGTTCAGCGCCCAGCAGAAACTGCTGGAGGAGCTGGCCGTCTGATCAGCCCTGTCGCAACAGCTCACGGTAGCCGCTGCGAAAATCCGGATGGCGAAAGCGATAGCCGCTGGCCCTGAGCCGGCGGTTGCTGCAGCGTTTGCTGCCGCCGTGGCGCACCGGCTGGCGCTGGCGGATCTCCACCCCCAGCGCGGCGGCCAGCCACTCCATCACTGCATGAATCGGTGCCGGCTGGTCATCGCTGGCCAGATAGAGCGGCTTCAGCGCCAGCCCCCGCAGGGCTTGCTGCAACAGGTGCTCGAGCACACCGGCACAGTCGGCGCTATGGATGCGGTTGCTGTAATGCAGCGGCTCCCGGGGTGCGGCGATGCCCGACTCGACCAGCCGGAGCAGATGGTCGCGCCCGGGGCCGTAGATGCCGCTGAACCGCACCACCGTGGCCGGGATGCCGCTCTCCAGAGCCAGCCGTTCGCTGGCCAGCAGAATCCGAGCCTGCTCGCTTGCCGGTTCGGTGACCGACTGCTCATCCACCCAGTCATGCTCCGATTGGGCGTAGACCCGGCTGCTGCTGGTGAGGAACAGGTGTCTGGGTGGATGCGGCAGCGCTCTCAGCAGGTGGTGCAACCCCTCCAGATAGGTGCGGCGATACTGTTCAGGATCACCCCCCCCGGCCGCGGCGGTGTAGAAGACCCAGTCACACGCCGGCAGCCGCTCGAGCGTGAGCGGGTCGGTCAGATCGGCGCCGATGCCATGGATGCCGGCAGGCAGCTGGTTTATAGTACGGCGGAGCCCGAACACCTGTGCCCCCCGGGCACTCAGCCTGGTGCCCAGCTGAGTCCCGACATCACCACAGCCCGCGATCAGCACACGTTGTTCCCGCATGGTCATACCCCGACTCATTGTTTACGATCATCTTAACAGAGGTACGCTGATGACGCTGACGGAGCTTCGATATATCGTCACGCTGGCCCAGGAGCAGCACTTTGGCCATGCCGCCGAACGCTGTTTCGTCAGTCAGCCGACACTGTCGATCGCAGTCAAAAAACTGGAGGATGAGCTGGGCGTGGCACTGTTCGAGCGCAGCAAGAACGCGGTACGGGTCACCCCGGTGGGGGAAAAGGTGGTGCGCCAGGCCCAGATCGTACTGGAGCAGGCCGAAGCGGTGCGGGAGCTGGCGCGAGAGGGGCGGGATCAGCTGGCCAGCCCGCTGCGGATCGGCGCCATCTACACCATCGGTCCCTACCTGTTTCCGCAGCTGATTCCGCAGATCCAACAGCTGGCGCCCCACATGCCGCTTTATATCGAGGAAAACTTCACCGAAAACCTGCGCACCCGGATTCGCAACGGTGAGCTGGACGCCATCATCGTGGCGCTCCCCTTTCACGAACCGGATGTGCTGACCCGCCCCCTCTACGATGAGCCCTTTATGATGGTGATGCCCAAGGGGCATGAACTGACACGGCAGCAGGAGATCGACCCGCAGCAGATGAACGAGATCCGTATGCTGTTGCTGGGTGAGGGCCACTGTTTTCGGGATCAGGTGCTGGAGGCGTGTCCGAGCCTGAACCGATCCTTCCATGATCAGCATACGGTGACCGAGGGCAGCTCGCTGGAAACGATTCGGATGATGGTCGCCTCGGGGCTGGGAACCAGCGTGTTGCCGCTCTCGGCGATCGAGAACCACCCCACCACTGAGCTGATCGAGGTGAGACCCTTCAAACAGCCGCAGCCGATGCGCACGGTGGCGGTCGCCTGGCGCGCCAGTTTTCCGCGCCCGCGGGCGATCAACGTGCTGGTGGATGCGATCACCCATTGCAGCATCAACGTAACAAGAGGTGGCAGCAGGGCGTGACGGTTACGGCGGGAGTACCGGTTACCGCGTTGAAAGGCGTCGGCGCCGCGCTCGAGCTGAAGCTCGAACGGTTGGGTATCCGCACGGTGCAGGATCTGATTCTGCACCTGCCCAGCCGCTACCAGGATCGTACCCGCGTTCTTCCCATCGGCTCGTTGCGCCCCGGTGACGAGGGGGTGGTGGAAGGCACGATCCGTGCGGCCGAGGTGACCACCGGGGGGCGGCGCAGGAGCCTGCTTTGTCGCCTTCAGGATGGCACCGGCTCGCTGACGGTGCGCTTCTTCCACTTCAACGCGGCACAAAAAAACACACTCTCCAGCGGGCGTCGGCTGCTCTGTTTCGGCGAGGCCCGCCCCGGCCCCTCGGGCCTGGAGATGGTCCACCCTGAGTACAAGCTGCTCGAGGCCGGGGGCAGCAGCGTGATGGCCGAGAGTCTGACCCCGGTGTACCCCCTGACCGAGGGGATGACCCAGGGCCGGATCCGCGCATTGATCGCATTGGCACTGGAATGGATGGAGCGGGAGGGGCTGGATGATCTGCTGCCGGAGGCGGTGCGCCGGCGCTGGCAGCTGCCCGAACTGCAGCAGTCGATCCTCTATCTGCACCATCCGCCGGTGGATGCCGATCGGACCTTGCTGCAGCAAGGTAAACATCCTGCCCAGCGCCGGCTGGCGCTGGAAGAGCTGCTGGCCCACCACCTTTCGTTGCAGAACGTCCGCCACCGGCTCCGCCGCCAGGGTGCCCCGCCACTGCGGGCCCGTGGCGAGCTGAGCCGCCCCTTCCTCGAGCGGCTGCCGTTTTCGCTCACGGAGGCACAACGGCGGGTGGCGCGGGAGGTGGCCCGCGATCTGCAACAACCGCAGCCGATGCTGCGGCTGATCCAGGGGGATGTGGGTTCCGGCAAGACTGTCGTGGCGGCGCTGGCGGCGTTGCAGGCGGTGGAAAACGGCTTGCAGGCGGCGGTGATGGCGCCCACCGAAATTCTGGCCGAGCAGCACTATCTCACCTTCAGTGGCTGGCTCGAGCCTTTGGGGATCAAGCTGGCCTGGCTGGCGGGCAAGGTGAAGGGCAAAGCGCGCACGGCGCATCTGGCGGCCATTCGCAGTGGTGAAGCGCAGATCGCCATCGGTACCCACGCCCTGTTCCAGGAGGAGGTGGTGTTTGCCGATCTGGGGGTGGTGGTGATCGATGAGCAGCACCGGTTCGGTGTCCATCAGCGGCTGAGCCTGCGGGAAAAGGGGCGCAACGGGGCGCGCAGTCCGCATCAGCTGATCATGACGGCAACCCCGATCCCCCGCACCCTGGCCATGAGCGCCTATGCCGATCTGGACTGCTCCATCATCGATCAGTTGCCACCGGGGCGCACCCCGGTCCAGACCGTGGTGGTTGCCGACTCGCGCCGGGATCAGGTGATTGAGCGGGTGCGCCAGGCCTGCGCGGCGGGACGGCAGGCCTACTGGGTCTGTACCCTGATCGAGCAGTCGGAGGCGTTGCAATGTGAGGCGGCGGAGGTGACCGCCGAGCGCCTGCAAGCGGCTCTGCCGCAGCTGCGAATCGCTCTGGTGCATGGGCGGATGAGGTCGACCGAAAAGGCCGAGATCATGGCCCGGTTCAAGGCCGCCGAGCTGGATCTGCTGGTGGCGACGACGGTGATCGAAGTGGGGGTGGATGTGCCCAACGCCAGCCTGATGATCATCGAGAATCCCGAGCGGTTGGGGCTGGCGCAGCTGCATCAGTTGCGCGGGCGGGTGGGGCGCGGTCGTGTCGAAAGTTTCTGTGTCCTGATGTACCATGCGCCGCTGTCGAAACAGGGGCGGCAGCGGCTGGCGGTGATGCGTGAGAGCTGTGATGGCTTTCTGATCGCCGAGAAGGATCTGGAGCTGCGCGGGCCGGGGGAGGTGCTGGGCACCCGCCAGACCGGCATGATGCAGTTTCGCATCGCCGACCTGCAGCGCGATGGCGACCTGCTGCCCCGGGTACACCAGCTGGCGGCCGAGCTGGAGTCGCTGCCGGCGCTGCATGAGCGGCTGATCCGGCGCTGGCTGGGCCGAGGAGAGAACTATGCACAGGTTTGATACCACCCCTACCCACCCCACCCCCGAACAGCTGCTGCTGATCGAACGGCAGATCGGGCGTGCTCCGCGCGGCATCGAGGCGATCGCCTGTCAGACGGACGCGGGCATCCCGCTGGTGCTGCAGATGCGCAGCCTGCTGGGAGATACCCCCTTCCCCACCCTCTACTGGCTCTGCTCGAAGGATCTGAGCGTGGCGATCAGCCGTCTGGAGGCTGCCGGCTGGGTGAAGCGGATCGAGCAGGAGCTGCAGCGGGATGAGGCGCTCCGGCACACCTTCCACGCTCAGCAGCAGCGCTATGTGGAGCGGCGGCAGGTGCTGATGCGAGCGCCGGATCGGGCGCGGCTGGAGCAGAAGGGGCTCGCCGAACGGTTTGCCCGCCACGGCATCGGTGGCATCGCCCGGTGGGACAAGGTGCGCTGTCTGCACATGCAGTACGCACACTGGCTGGCGGAGGGGGATAACGTGATCGGTGAGCGGCTGGAGCAGGCGTTTGAACTCAGCCGGATCGAGATCCGGCTGTAGGGGGAGCCGGGCCGCGACCGGCCCGGGGTCTCATTTGCCGGTCAGTTTATGGTACTTCTCCAGCAGCATCTCTTTGGTTTCGACGTGATCCGGGTCTTTCGGGATACAGTCGACCGGGCACACCTCGACACACTGCGGTGTATCGTAGTGACCGACGCACTCGGTACATTTGTTGGGATCGATCACGTAGATCTCATCCCCCGGAGAGATCGCCTCGTTGGGGCATTCCGGCTCGCATACATCACAGTTGATGCATTCGTCAGTAATCATCAATGCCATGACTGGCTACCTCACTCGCTCTGACACGTTGGATGGTTCTGGCTCAGGTGCTGCTTCAGTGCGCTGGCCACCGCCGGGTGCACGAACTGATCCACATCGCCCCCCAGTGCCGCAATTTCACGGATCAGGGTCGAGGAGATGTAGGCGAGGTGCTCCGCCGGGGTCAGGAACAGGCTCTCCGCCTGCGGGGCCAGCTTGCGGTTCATGTTGGCCAGCTGAAACTCATATTCGAAATCAGACACGGCGCGCAGCCCGCGCAGGATGATGTTGGCCTGTTGCTCGCGGACCAGGTTCGCCAGCAGGCAGTCGAATCCGATCACCGCCACATTGGGCAGGTGGGACAGCGCGGCTTTAGCCAGCTCAACCCGCTCATCCAAGGACAGCAACGGCTTCTTCTTGGGGCTGGCCGCCACCGCCACCAACACCCGATCAAACAGCCGTGAGGCCCGACCGACCAGGTCAGAGTGGCCATTGGTGATCGGGTCGAAGGTGCCCGGGTAGATCGCCGTATTCATCTCGGTCGCTGACCTTTGCATTCTGTGGCAACACTGTTCGGGCGAATGGTAGCCCAATTGCCAAAGGGGCACAAATGGATTGGCGGCAAGGGCAGTAACAAAAAGATCACGGCGGGCGGCGCGGCGTTGGCGGCCTGATCAAGGGGGCTATTATGACAGTTTTATGAAACAGAGATTACCTGCTTGCGTGTCAGTGCCCGTACACTTAAGTTGGTCTGCGTCCATACCTATTCAAATGTAAATACGAAAGCAGCGGAGGCGGCACGGCACCATGGCCAGGCGTACACGGGAAGAAGCGGAGCAGACACGGCAGTTGTTGTTGCAGACGGGGCTGAAGCTGTTCAGTGAGCAGGGAATCGAGGCCACGGCGCTGAAGCAGGTCGCGCAGGTGGCGGGGGTGACCCACGGCGCCCTGTACTGGCATTTTCGCAACCGCGCCGATCTGTTGCATCAGATCCACCTCAGCTGGATGCTGCCGTTCGAGTCGGTGTGGCTGGAGCAGTGTCAGGCGCTGCAGCAGGATGCCCTCGCCGCACTGAGGTTGTATCTGCTCGGGGTGCTGGAGGGGTTCGAGCGTGACCCCCAGGCGTGTGCGCTGTACCGTGTGTTTTATCAGCCGGTGGTGCTCTGCCAGGACCTGCAGCCGCTCTCCGATTCCCTGGAGCAGAACCGTGCTCTGTGGCTGGATCAGTTGCGCCACTTTCTGAAACAGGCGCGCAAGCAGAAGCAGCTCAGGAAGAAGTCCGACCCCGCCGAGTTGGCGTTCCTGCTGCAGCAGGCCACGAACGGGTTGTTGCAGGAGTGGTTGCGTTCCGATCGCCGCTTTGGCCTCGTGGCGCACGGGGAGCAGCTGATCGAGCTGCTATTCGCCGGCTTGCCGTGCAAATAGGCGGTAGGCCACCTGGCCGGCGGTTTTTTCCCGGTGCAGGGTCCAGTTGCCCGGCAGGGTGTCCAGGCTCAGGGAGCGTTCGGTTTCGATATAGATCATCGCCTCTTCGCGCAGCAGGCCACGGCGCTCCAGCAGCTCGCAGATCGGTGCCACCAGCCCCTGGTGAAAGGGGGGGTCCATGAACACCAGATCGTAGCGGACCTCCTGATCGGGCTGGCGACGGTCGAGCCAGTCGAGCGCCGAGGCGGCGATCACCTCGGCGTTCTGGGCCTTGAGGAGGTTGATATTGGTTTGCAGTCGATTGACCACCTCGGCATCTCGCTCGACAAAGGTGACCGAGGCGGCCCCCCGAGATAGGGCCTCGATCCCCAGGGCTCCGCTGCCACTGAACAGATCGAGGCAGCGTGCCCCCGGCAGGTAGCCTTGGAGCCAGTTGAACAGGGTTTCCCGGACCCGATCCGGTGTTGGTCTCACCTCCGCGGTCTCGGGAAAGCGCAACGTGCGTCCGCGCCACTGTCCCGCGATGATCCGAACGGTGCCGCCCGCGGCGGTGCTGGCTCTGAGGGGGCGGTGGTGGTTGCGCCGTGGCATGGGTGGATCTCCGGGGTCAGCGTGGCAGGGAAAGGGTGTGATGGTAATCAGAGCGCAGCCGGGACTGCAACCACTGCCGCATGCTGGCCAGATCCAGTGCCTCCAACTGGGCGGGGAGCTGCTGCAGGCTGTCCGGAGGGAGCTGGTAGAGGGCCAGCAGATCCATCCATTGCTGCTGAGCGCCATCCTCCTCCAGCTGTGCCAGCAGGCGCTGCACGCCCGTTTCCAGGTCGATCGGCTGGATCTGTTGCGCCAGCCAGGTCGAGATCACCGGCCACTGCTCGCCCTGCAACAGCAGCGCTGCCAGGCCGCCATCCGAACCGGCTTCCCAGCGCAGGCTGTAACCGGCCTGCTGGGCAGGGGCATCGGCCAGGCGCCGTTGTAGCCAGCGGGAGAGTGGCGCCGCCACCAGCTCCCGGCCCAGTAGCAGGCGGGCAAAATCCGCGACCGATTCGACCTCGGGCAGCCTCCAGCGGTGCAGTTGCAAGCGGGTGGCGGCGGCGGGGGTAACCGGCAGTGGCTCCAGGCTCAACAGCGGCCCCTTCGGCGGCGGCGCGGCTGGCGGTGACCCGAAGATGGCAGAGGTCAGTCGCAGCGGCTGCGGCCCCGTCACGGTGATTCGCCAGCCCGACGGTGACAGTGAGGCAGCGTAATCGGTCAGCGGATCGAGCGCTGGCGGTGGGGTATTGGACGGTGGCGCGTTGAGCCAGCGCTCGGCGTCCTGGCGGCGCATATACTGTTCCGCCCGGGCACGCTGCAACAGCGTGGGCCACTCCACCCGGGGAGGTGTTTGCAGCCGCTGCAGCAGCTGTTGCAGCGCGTCGGCGGCAAAGGGGCGGCCACTTTCCAGCTGGAGTAGCCGGTAGCCGGGATGGGCCCGCACGCCGACCGTCCAGCCCTGGGCAAAGAGCCACTCTCCCAGCTCATCCGGCTGGTGCAGGCGGATGCTCCAGGCGCGGGTGATCAGCTGCTGGCGCAACCGGGTGCTGGCGTCGAGGGCGACCGGGTGTGGAGCGATCAGGTGGAGACGGAACCGCGCCTGCCCCGGGATCACCTGCTGGTAGATCCGCCGGTCCGGGTCGGCACTGATGATCGGCGCCGGCTGTGATTCGGGACCGAGCAAAGAGAGCAGCAGGATAACCACCGGCAGAATCCAGATCAGCAGCCGCAGCTGGCCTCTGGTCAGCAGGGGGCGGCGGGATTTGCTTGCCATCATGCAACTCCGGGTTGGTCGGCGGTGGCTCTGTGCTAAGATGACCGGCCTGATCGCCTTGTTTCATTCATGCCCGCCAGACGGGCCGTTACGGTGGATATTACAGATTATGGAAGCGCTCTACACCTGGATGGCCGATCGCGGTCTCGACCCTGCCATGCTGCCCTGGATCGGCGCGGCCGCGCTGCTCGTGCTGGTAGTGGTGGTCGTCCTGATTGGCAAACGGTGCCGGCAACGGCGACAGCAACAGAGGCAGCTCGAGGCCCGGCGCAGGGGTGAACAGGAGCGTGCGGATGCGGCTGAAGTAGCCCAGCGACAGAAGGTCGAACAGCAGGCGCCGGAAGAACGGGCGCCAGAAGAGCAGGCGCGCCGGGTCGAGGCGCAGGCGGTAGCGATCGAGCGAGAGCGGACCGAACCGCCGCAGGCGCAAGCCGAGCAGGCTGAAAAGCTGCGGGTGGGCGAG
>JAXHUI010000025.1:0-29947 GCA_034189745.1 Pseudomonadota bacterium | reverse complement strand
CGGCGTTCGTCAACGTGATTCGTGGTGAAGATGGTAAGCTGAGGATCAAGCGCAAGAAGGTGGTGCTGAAGAACGACTATATCCATCAGGTGCTGGATATCTATCACCTTTGATTTCATTCCGATAGATTGGCCTCGTGGTGAATCCTGTTAGCCAGGTTTCAGCAGCCACGGGGCTTTTATCCGATAATATCAGATCTAAACGGCCTGGCTTAGCAACGTCTGCAAGTGCCCCTCGGTATGTCGTCGGCATCCCCGAAGGGGTCTGAGGTAACGAACAGTGTACAAAGTAGCGCTTAATTTTGAAGATGGTGTAACCCGCTTTATTACGACCCTACCGATGGAAACGGTGGCCGACGCTGCCTATCGTTCCGGGCTCAATATTCCGCTCGATTGTCGTGACGGTGCCTGTGGTACCTGCAAATGCCACTGCGAGTCGGGCCGCTATGAGATGGACGGTTATATCGAGGATGCCTTATCCGACCAGGAAGCCGAACAGGGGTTTGTTCTGACCTGTCGCATGATTCCAGAGTCGGATTGCGTCGTAACCGTCCCGGCTTCGTCTGAGGTGTGTGTACGCAGCCAGCAGGCTGATATACACGCTAAACTGACCAAAATTGATCGCCTGTCGGATTCGACCTTGTTATTTACCGTTGCCGGTGATCAAGTGCGCGCCATGCACTTTTTGCCGGGGCAGTATGTGCATGTACAGGTACCAGGAAGTGACCAGTCGCGGGCCTACTCTTTCTGCTCACTGGTCGATCAGACGGACGGATCGGTTTCCTTCCTGATCCGCTTGGTCCCCGGTGGGTTGATGAGCACCTATATGATAGAAAAGGCCAGCGTGGGTGACAGCATCAAGCTGCGTGGTCCATTCGGTAGTTTCTACTTGCGTGAAATCAAGCGTCCGGTACTGATGTTGGCAGGCGGCACAGGTTTGGCGCCCTTCCTGGCGATGCTGGAGAAGATCCAACAGGAGGGGAGTGAGTACCCGATCCATCTGATCTACGGTGTGACCCATGACGCCGATCTGGTCGAGATGGACAAACTGAAAGCCTTCGCCAACGCCATCGATAACTTCACGTTCAGTGCCTGCGTGGCCTCGGAAGAGAGTAGCTGGCCACAGAAGGGGTACGTTACCAGCCACATTGAGCCCGCCCATCTGCATAGTGGTGAGGTGGACATCTATCTGTGCGGCCCCCCGCCGATGGTGGAGGCTGTGAGTGGCTATATGCAGGAGAAAGGTATCCGTCCTGCCAGCTTCCACTACGAAAAGTTCGCACCCAGTAAATGAGGAGTGCTCGATGAGAACAGATCGATTTGAAAATAAAGTCGCTGTGGTTACCGGAGCGGCGCAGGGGATTGGTCGGGCCGTTGCCTTGCAGATGGCCGCCGAAAAGGCCAGCTTGCTGCTGGTGGATCGATCCGAGATCGTGGAGGAGGTGGCCGGGGAAGCTCTCGCCGCTGGCGCAGCGGCGGTACAAACCATCACTGTGGATCTGGAACAGTACGCCGGTGCCTGCAGAGCGATGGAGGCGGCGGTCGGCCATTTTGGCCGTATCGATATTCTGGTCAACAACGTGGGCGGTACCATCTGGGTCAAACCGTATGAAGCCTACGAAGAGGCGCAGATTGAGGCAGAGGTTCGCCGTTCCCTGTTTCCGACCCTCTGGTGTTGCCATGCGGTGCTGGCGCAGATGCAACGCCAGCAAAATGGTGTGATTGTCAATGTCTCCTCTGTGGCCACCCGCTCCCTTCACCGTGTGCCCTACGCGGCGGCCAAGGGTGGGGTGAATGCGATCACGACCTGTTTGGCGTTTGAAAATGCCAAGCATGGCATCCGCGTCAATGCGGTGGCCCCTGGCGGAACCGACGTCGGTGAGCGGCGGATTCCACGCAATACCGAAACCATGAGTCAGCAGGAGAGGGAGTGGTATCAAACCATCGTTGACCAGACCATCGAGTCGGCGTTCATCAAGCGCTACAGCGCGCCGCAAGAGCAAGCCAACGCCATACTTTTTTTAGCGTCGGAAGAGTCATCTTATATCACCGGTACCGTATTGCCGGTGGCCGGTGGTGACCAAGGCTGACCAGAGTGACCGAGTTGAGTTATGCCAGTCAGTGGTTGGTTGCGCCACTGCTCGGAGTGAATCAGGTCGGTGGTGGGGCTGGTCTTGGCACTAATGAGTGGTGTTGTTCTTGTCAATGAGCTCCACCGCGTGGCCCAGGCACTTGACGCTCAAGGTGGCCGTCGGAAGCTGGGGTTTGATCCAGGGAAGCACCAGTTACGGGATTCTATGCGTTCGTTTTTGGGTGTTTTATCCCGTTTTTGCAACGCTATACTGATGATCCACTCAATACAGCCCTTTTTTCAGGGCGTGTATCCCGATGAAACTACCAACTAACTATCTGTGACCTGCGAAAACTGGTCGCAACCGAGTCGCAAGCAACAAGGTGGGCTATGAGAGAGTTCAAACACTTTATCAACGGTGAATATGTCGCTTCCGCCAGCGGCAAAACCTTCGAGAACCGCTGCCCGGTGGATAACAGCCTGATCGGAATGGTCCATGAGGCGGGCGAGGTCGAGGTCGATGCGGCGGTGCGGGCTGCCAAGGCGGCACTGAAAGGCCCGTGGGGCAAGCTGACCCAGGCGCAGCGGACCGCCCTGATGGACAAGGTGGCCGACCGCATCAATGAACGTTTCGAGGAGTTTTTGCGGGCCGAGTGCCGCGATACCGGTAAACCCCGCTCCATCGCCAGTCACATCGATATTCCCCGCGGCGCCGCCAACTTCAAGGCATTCGCCGAAACGGTCGCGAACCACCCCACCGAGGCGTTTCGTATGGATACGCCGGATGGTAAGGGGGCGTTGAACGTGGGACACCGTACCCCCAAGGGGGTGATCGCGGTGATCTCGCCATGGAACCTGCCGCTGCTGCTGATGACCTGGAAGGTGGGCCCGGCACTGGCTTGCGGCAACACCGTCGTGGTCAAGCCATCGGAAGAAACACCGGCCACCACCACGCTGCTGGGCGAGGTGATGAACGAGTGTGGCGTGCCGCCGGGGGTCTTCAACGTGGTGCACGGTTTTGGCCCCAACTCCGCGGGCGAATTTCTCACCACCCATCCGCTGATCAACGCGATCACGTTCACCGGTGAAACCCGTACCGGCGAGGTGATCATGAAGGCGGCGGCGGTGGGTCTGCGCAACGTCTCCCTGGAGTGCGGCGGCAAGAACCCCGGCATTGTGTTTGCCGACTGCGATATCGGGAAAGCGGTCGAGGGCACCATGCGTTCGGCGTTCGTCAACTGCGGTCAGGTCTGTCTGGGGACGGAGCGTGTCTACGTCGAGCGCCCCATTTTCGATCAATTTCTTGCCCGCATGAAGGAGGAGGTGGCCAAGCTGAAACTGGGCCGCCCCGAAGATCCGGCAGCCAACTTTGGTCCGCTGGTCAGTTTGGAACACCGCAACAAGGTCAAGTACTATTACGATTTGGCCCGCGAAGAGGGCGCGACCGTCGAGATCGGCGGCGGCATCCCGGATATGGGGGAGGAGTTGAACGCGGGCGCGTGGATCGAGCCCACCATCTGGACCGGTTTGCCGGATGATGCGCGGGTGATTCGGGAAGAGATTTTTGGCCCCTGCTGCCACATCCGCCCGTTCGACTCCGAGGAGGAGGTGATCGAGCTGGCCAATGATACCGATTACGGACTGGCGTGCGCCATCTGGACGGAGAACGCCTCGCGTGCGGTGCGGGTAGCCGAGCAGATAGAGGCGGGGCTGGTTTGGGTCAACTCCTGGTTCCTGCGCGATCTGCGGACCGCCTTTGGTGGCGCCAAGCAGTCCGGTATCGGGCGTGAGGGTGGTGTACACGGGCTCGAGTTTTACACCGAAACCAAAAATATCTGCGTCAAGCTGTAAGCTATCGCGTACAGGCTGGGCGTAACCCATAACAAAGGAGCCATACAAATGAGTAATCCCGAAATCGGTCAGATGCTGGATGTCAAGGGTGTTCGGACCAACGTGCATGACCTCGGCGAGGGGTTTCCCGCACTGTTGATCCATGGCTCGGGGCCCGGGGTGACGGCCTGGGCCAACTGGCGTCTGGTGATGCCGGAACTGGCCAAGGAGCGTCGGGTCATCGCGCCGGACATGCTCGGTTTTGGCTATACCGAACGCCCGGCGGACCAGGTGTATAACATGGACCGGTGGGTGGCGCATTGTGTCGACCTGCTGGATACCCTGGGGATCGAGCAGGCCGATCTGATCGGCAACTCCTTTGGGGGTGCTCTGGCATTGGCGCTGGCGATTCGACATCCACAGCGCGTGCGCCGTCTGGTGCTGATGGGCAGTGTTGGGGTCAGCTTTGAGATCACCCCCGGGCTGGATGCCGTTTGGGGCTATGAGCCTTCGTTTGAAAATATGCGCCGCTTGCTGGACATTTTCGCCTACGACCGCTCACTGGTGAACGATGAGCTTGCCCGCATGCGCTACGAGGCCAGTATTCGTCCCGGCTTCCAAGAGGCGTTCGCCGCCATGTTCCCGGCACCCCGACAGCGCTGGGTTGACGCCATGGCCAGCCCCGAGGCCGATATCCGCGCGCTGCCCCACGAGACGCTGGTCATTCACGGGCGTGAAGACAAGGTGATTCCGCTGCAAACCAGCCTTACCCTGGCACAGTGGATCGACAACGCCCAGTTGCACGTGTTTGGTCACTGTGGTCACTGGACCCAGATTGAACACAGCCAGCGGTTCATCAAGCTGGTCTCTGACTTCTTTGCCGAAGCGGACCGCCTCCATAGCCATTAAAAGGCCATTGAAAGGCCATTAAAAGAGAGTTCCATGGATAAACAACAGATTCAGGAGTGCGGCGACGAGCTCTATCGAGCGCTGGTCGACCGCAACACAGTACGTCCGCTGACCGAGCGTTTTGACGATATCACCATCGATGACGCCTACCATATCTCCCTGCGGATGTTGGAGCGCCGCATCGAAGCCGGTGAGCGGGTCATCGGCAAGAAGATCGGCTTGACCTCCAAGGCGGTGCAGAACATGCTCAAAGTCGGCCAGCCCGACTTTGGCTACTTGACCGATTCCATGGCGTTCGGTCAGGGTGAGGAGATGCCTATCTCTGAGCGTCTGATGCAGCCCAAGGCCGAGGGGGAGATCGCCTTCATTCTGAAAAAAGAGCTGATGGGTCCGGGCGTGACCAACGCCGACGTGTTGGCGGCAACGGAGTGCGTCATGCCCTGCTTCGAGGTGGTGGACTCCCGAGTTGAAAACTGGCAGATCAAGATTCAGGACACCGTGGCAGACAACGCCTCCTGTGGTCTGTTTGTCTTGGGTGACCGTGCCGTTGATCCGCGCAAGGTCGATCTGGCCACCTGCGGCATGGTGGTGGAGAAGAACGGCGCCATCATCAGTACCGGTGCCGGTGCTGCGGCCCTGGGCAGTCCGGTCAACTGTGTCACCTGGCTGGCCAACACCCTGGGGCGGTTTGGCATTCCGCTGAAGGCCGGTGAAGTGGTCCTGTCGGGTTCGCTGGTTCCACTGGAGCCGGTCAAAGCCGGCGATTTCATGAGCGTCACTATCGGTGGTATCGGCAGTGCTTCTGTCCGTTTCATCTGATCGGTCCCATTGATTACAGGAATAGGAAATATGAGCAAAAAACTCAAAGCGGCCATTATTGGTCCCGGCAACATCGGCACCGATCTGCTGATGAAAATGCAGCGCTCCGAGTGGATCGAACCGGTTTGGATGGTCGGTATCGACCCCGAGTCGGAAGGGCTCAAGCGTGCGGCTCAGATGGGCATCAAAACCTGCGCTACTGGCGTGGATGGCATTCTGCCGCATGTCATCGAGGACGATATCCGTGTCGCGTTCGACGCCACCTCTGCCTATGTCCACGCCGAGAACAGCCGTAAGCTGAACGAGCTGGGCGTGATCATGATCGACCTGACCCCGGCAGCGATCGGCCCCTACTGTGTCCCGCCGGTGAATCTGGAGGCGCATGCCAAGAACCTGGAGATGAATGTCAACATGGTCACCTGCGGCGGCCAGGCCACCATCCCGATGGTGGCGGCGGTCTCCCGCGTTCAGCCGGTGGCCTACGGTGAGATCGTCGCTACCGTCTCCTCCCGTTCCGTCGGTCCGGGTACCCGCAAGAATATCGACGAGTTCACCCGTACCACGGCCGGTGCCGTAGAAAAGGTTGGCGGCGCCAAAAAAGGCAAGGCGATCATCATCATCAACCCGGCCGAGCCGCCGCTGATGATGCGTGACACCGTTCACTGCCTGACCGAAGA
This sequence comes from Pseudomonadota bacterium, assembly GCA_034189745.1. GTDB lineage: Bacteria > Pseudomonadota > Gammaproteobacteria > Pseudomonadales > Balneatricaceae > Marinobacterium. The sequence continues at coordinate 23,642 of JAXHUI010000025.1, read as the reverse complement.
GAAGCCGGATCAGGCGGCCATCATCGAGTCGGTACATGCCATGGTGAAAGAGGTGCAGAAGTATGTGCCCGGTTACCGCTTGGTCAATGGTCCGGTCTTCGACGGCCACCGGGTCTCCTGCTTCATGGAGGTAGAGGGGCTGGGCGATTTCCTGCCCAAATATGCCGGTAATCTGGACATCATGACCGCCGCCGCTCTTCGGACCGCAGAGATGTTTGCTGAAGAAGTGGCCAACGGCACCATCACACTGCCAGCACGCGGCTAAGGGGAGAACACACCATGAATCTGAAAGGCAAAAAAGTAACCCTGCATGACATGAGCCTGCGCGATGGTATGCACGCCAAGCGTCACCAGATCAGTCTGGAAGAGATGGTTCGTATCGCCACTGCTCTGGATGAAGCGGGTGTTCCGTTGATCGAAGTGAGCCATGGCGATGGCCTTGGCGGCGCCTCGGTCAACTACGGTTTTCCGGCCCACAGCGATGAGGAATACCTTAAGGCTGTGGTACCGAAAATGAAAAATGCCAAAATCTCGGCGCTCCTGCTGCCAGGTATCGGCACCGTCGACCACCTCAAAATGGCCAAGGAGTGTGGAGTTTCCACCATCCGTGTCGCTACCCACTGTACCGAAGCGGACGTGTCCGAGCAGCATATCGGCATGGCGTCCGAGATGGGGATGGATACCGTTGGCTTTTTGATGATGGCGCACATGATCAGCCCGGAAGAGATCCTGAAGCAGGCCAAGCTGATGGTCAGCTATGGCGCCAACTGTATCTACGCCACCGACTCGGCCGGCTACATGCTGCCAGACGATGTGACCGCCCGTATCGGCCTGCTGCGCGCTGAGCTTCCGCAGGAGGTAGAGGTGGGCTTCCACGGCCACCACAACATGGGGATGGCGATCGCCAACTCCCTGGCGGCGATCGACGCCGGTGCGGCGCGTATCGATGGCTCGGTGGCCGGCCTGGGTGCTGGCGCCGGCAACACCCCGCTGGAGGTGTTCTGTGCCGTGCTGGATCGGATGGGGGTAGAGACCGGGGTCGATCTCTACAAGATCATGGATGTGGCGGAAGATCAGATCGTCCCGATCATGGATCAGCCGATCCGGGTAGACCGTGATGCGCTGACCCTCGGCTATGCCGGTGTCTACTCCTCCTTCCTGCTGTTCGCCAAGCGGGCAGAGGAAAAGTACGGCATCTCGGCACGGGATATTCTGGTCGAGCTGGGTCGTCGCGGTACCGTGGGTGGTCAGGAGGATATGATCGAAGATCTGGCGCTGACCATGGCGAAACAGAGGGGGCTGATCTGATGGCCGAACCGTACCAGAACAAGCTGACACCGGCACAGATCGAGGCGTTGGCGATTCACTGCGAGAAGGCGGAGCTGGAAGCCTACGAGATCACCAAGATCACCGACGACCATCCCGAGATGACCTACAAGGATGCCTTCGACATCCAGTGGGAGATTCGCCGCCGCAAGCAGGAACGTGGCCACAAGATCGTGGGCATGAAGATGGGGCTCACCTCCTGGGCCAAGATGGCGCAGATGGGGGTCGAACAGCCCTGTTACGGCTTTCTGGCGGATTACTTCGGTGTGCCCGAAGGGGGGGAGATCAAGCATGATGAGCTGATCCACCCCAAAGTCGAAGCTGAGCTGGCGTTCGTGCTCAAAGAGGAGCTGAAGGGACCTGGCGTGCATATCGGTGATGTGTTGCGAGCCACCGATTTCGTCCTGCCCGCGGTGGAGGTGATCGACTCCCGCTACAAGGATTTCAAATTCGACCTCAAGAGCGTGATCGCCGACAATTCATCTTCCAGTCGCTTTGTCACCGGCGGGCGCATGGCCGACATCGCCGATGTCGATCTGAAAAATATCGGTGTGGTGATGGAGATCAACGGCGAAGTGGTGCAAACCGGTGCCGGCGCCGCGGTGCTGGGTCACCCGGCGGCATCCGTTGCCATGCTGGCCAACATGCTGGCAGAGCGTGATGAATTCCTGCCAGCGGGCAGTTTCATCATGATCGGCGCGATCACCGCCGCGGTTCAGGTAAACAAGGGTGATGCCTTTACCGTGCGCTATCAAGGGCTGGGTACTCTGAGCGGCAAGTTCGTATGAGGTTGGAGGGGTCGATATGCCGATAGCACAAATCCATATCATGGAAGGGCGCTCCGATGCGCAGAAAGAGCAGTTGATCGCTGAAGTCACCACGGCGATCGCCCGCTCGCTCGGTTCCCCCGAGGCCAATGTGCGGGTCATCATCAGCGAGATGCCAAAACAGCATTTCGGTATCGGTGGCACGTCGGCGAAAAAGCTGGGGCGTTAGCGTACCGGCTGATTTAATCTCGTTTCAGTTCTCATTTTTATCCCCGCCCCTGGCGGGGTTTTTTTTGAGGTGCTTTTCGGAATTGGAGTTACCCCTTCTTTGTTCTTGAGTTGCTGCCATAGCGCCAGCATCGGGCATAGCCAGTGATGCGCGCGGTATCCCTAAGCGGTCCGTTGCAACTGCCGCAGTGATGGCTATCCGCGCTGCCTGCTCGGCGGTTTCTTGCCTACGCTTTCCGTATCTGCAACGTGTCTGGCCCGACTCTAACGCCGCCGCACTTCCTGCTTCAGCTTGCGATAGGTATCCAGATCGATCTCGCCGCGGGCCAGCCGCTGATCGAGAATATCCAGCGCATCCCTCGAGCCTTGTGAGCCCTGCTTGTCGTTGTCGTCGTCGTCGTCGTTGTCGTTTGATCGTCTCAGCCAGTTGACCAGCGCCACAATCAGCACCCCTAGCAACAGCCAGAAAAACAGCATGTGGATTCCACCAAACAGCATCCAGCTCCAGCCATGAAGTTGATAATCACCCCACATCATTTCAATCCTCGTCTAGTGACACAGGCATTGCCTGCAACCCTGTTGCCAGCGCCGCAGGCTGCCCGTTCATGTTAGTGTTGCATGAAGCCGAAAGAGCCTTTCATTTTGTGGCCATTTTCATCCAGGGTGGTCCAGTGAACCGTGTAGTTGTCCGGCTTGAGCGTGGGCAGGGGCACACTGAACTTCTTGTTGGGTACCATCACCGGGCTGAACTCGATGGAGACCGGACGCTTGTCGGAACCGATCAGCTTGACGTTGACCAGGCGAACCGGTACGTCAAAATTCATTTTCAGCTCTCCGACCTGCTCCATCGTCATGGCGCCGTCCATCGGGTGGCTCTCCATCATCTCAGCTTGTGCCATGCACGGCGTGGCGAGTGCAATCAGGCCCGCAGCCAGCAGGGGTTTGAACATTTTCATCGGTGTCTCCTGTTATGGGGTTGTGTGGGTGGTCGTGCTATCGGGATGAGTCGCCGGGAACTGTGCCGCCAGCAGCTCAGGAGTCAGTTTTTTTAGCGAATGGGAGCGCCACAGATAGTAGACGACGGGCAGCACCAGCAGGGTCAATACCACAGCGCTGACCATGCCGCCCACCATCGGCGCGGCGATACGGCGCATCACTTCCGAGCCGGTGCCGCTACCGTAGAGGATAGGCAGTAAGCCAACGATGATGGCCGCGGCCGTCATCATCACCGGACGAACTCTCATGCCGGCACCGTGCAGCACCGCTTGGCGCAGCGCTTCCTCGTGGGGCATTATTTGGTGCGCAGCACAGTGCTGGAGCAGTTCGCGCCAGGCTTGGTTCAGGTACACGAGCATGATCACACCGATTTCGACCGCGACTCCGGCCAGGGCGATAAAGCCTACGCCCACTGCGATCGAAAAGTTGAAACCCTGCCAGTAGATCAGCCAGACGCTGCCCACCATCGCCAGCGGCAGGGTGCCCATGATGATGGCCACCTCGGTTAGATTACGAAAATTGAGATAGAGCAAAACCAGGATGATCGCCAGCGTCAGCGGAATCACATAGGTCAGCTTCTCCTTGGCCCTCAGCATGTACTCGTACTGCCCAGACCAATGGATTGAGTAGCCAGTGGGCAGATCCAGCTGGTCACCTACCACGGCCTGAGCCTGCTGCATATAACTGCCCAGATCAACACCATCAATGTCGATGAAGGTCCAGCCGTTCAGGCGTGCGTTTTCACTTTTTATGCCGGGCGGGCCATCCTCGATGTCGATCTGAGCCACGTCCCCCAATGCGATACGCTGCCCCGCCGGCGTCACAATCGGCAACTGCTTCAACCGCTCCGCTGAGTCGCGGTATTCCTGCGGATAGCGTAGGTTGATCGGGTAACGCTCCAGCCCTTCGACGGTTTGGGAAACATTCATCCCGCCCACGGCACTGGCCACAAGCTGTTGGATAGCGGCGATGTTGAGTCCATAACGGGCCGCATCATGACGCTGAATCTCCACCTTGATGTACCGACCGCCGGCCACCCGTTCGGAGTAGACCGAAACGGTGCCCGGCACCGCCTTGAGGATGGTTTCCAGCTGCTGTCCGATCGCCTGAATCTGCGCCAGCTCCGGGCCCGCAATCTTGATGCCCACCGGTGTCTTGATGCCGGTGGCCAGCATATCGATACGGGTCTTGATCGGCATCACCCAGGCGTTGGTCACTCCCGGTAGTTTGACCAACGCATCCAGCTCCCGCTTCAGGCTGTCGGTGGTGACGCCCTTTCGCCACTGGTCACGTGGCTTGAGCTGGATAAAGGTTTCGATCATGGTTAATGGCGCCGGATCGGTAGCCGTTTCGGCGCGCCCCACCTTACCAAACACGCTTTCCACCTCGGGCAGTGTCGCGATCAGCTTGTCGGTCTGCTGCAGTAGCTGTCGTGCCTGACCGATAGAGATGCCGGGGTAGGTCGTGGGCATGTACATCAGATCACCTTCATCCAGGTTGGGGATGAATTCGCTGCCGATCTTGTCCACCGGCCAAACACCCAGTGCCAGGATCACCAGAGCCCCACCGAGCGTTGTTTTCGGATATCTCAACACGCCTCTGAGCGCGGGCAGGTACCCGGCCGTCAACAGACGGTTGATCGGGTTTTTGTGCTCCGCGAGCACCTTGCCGCGGATAAAGTAGCCCATCAGCACGGGCACCAAGGTAACCGCCAACGCGGCCGCCGCCGCCATGGCGTAGGTCTTGGTGAAGGCCAGTGGCGAAAACATCCGCCCCTCCTGGGACTCCAGTGTGAACACGGGCATGAAGCTGACCGTGATGATCAGCAGGCTGAAGAACAGCGCCGGCCCGACCTCACTGGCGGAGTTCGCCACTATCTGCCAGCGATTTTCAGCTGTCAGGGGGGTCCGCTCCATCTGTTTGTGCATGTTCTCGATCATCACGATGGCACCATCAATCATCGCACCGATGGCGATGGCGATGCCGCCCAGAGACATGATGTTGGCGTTGATCCCCTGCAGATGCATGACAGTGAACGCCGCCAGAATGCCGACCGGCAGGCTGATGATCGCCACCAGTGAGGAGCGGATGTGGAACAGAAACAACATGCAGACCAGCGCCACCACCACGAACTCCTCCAGCAACTTGTGCCAAAGGTTTTCGACAGCCCGATCAATCAGACCAGAGCGGTCATAGACGGTGACGATCTCGACTCCTTCGGGTAGCCCGGCCTGCAGCAATTGCAATTTTTCCTTTACTCCGGCGATGGTTTTCTGAGCGTTTTCGCCAAAGCGCATGACCACCACGCCACCGACGACTTCACCGTCACCGTTCAGTTCGGCGACACCCCGTCGCATCTGTGGCCCCGTGCCGATTTCGGCCACATCCTTCAGCAACAGAGGTATCCCCCTGACGTTGACCCCGAGCGGAATATGTTCAAGGTCCTCCACCCCCTGGATGTAGCCGCTGACGCGGACCATGTACTCCGCCTCCGCCAGTTCAACCACCGAGGCGCCGACCTCCTGATTGCCGCGCTGAATCGCGATACGCACCTGGGCCAGGGGGATGTTCAGCGCGCGCAGTTTCTCCGGATCGACCTGTACCTGATACTGCTTGACCATGCCGCCGATCGCCGCAACTTCGGAGACGCCGGGCACGGTCTGCAACTCATATTTGAGGAACCAGTCCTGCAATGAACGCAGCTCGCTGAGATCATGCTGGCCGGAGGTATCCTGCAGCGCATAGAGATAGACCCAGCCTACGCCGGTGGCGTCCGGTCCCAGCTGAGGACGAGCGTTGGCCGGCAACGAAGGCGCAACCTGCGACAAGTATTCCAGCACCCGACTGCGGGCCCAATAGATGTCGGTATCCTCATCAAAGATCACATAGACGTAAGAATCGCCGAAAAAGGAGAAACCGCGTACAGTTTTGGCACCGGGCACCGACATCATGGCCGTGGTCAGCGGGTAGGTGATCTGATCCTCAACCACCTGCGGCGCCTGGCCGGGGTAGCTGGTCTTGATGATCACCTGAACGTCGGAGAGATCCGGTATCGCATCGACCGGAGTGTTCTTCAGTGACCATATCCCCCAGCCCACCAGCAACAACGTGGCCAGCAGCACAAAGAAACGGTTGCCAACGGACCAACGAATGACAGATTCGATCATGGTGCCTCCTTGCCCGGTCCGGTGAGGAACAGGTCGCTGATCTCATAGCCGCCGGCGTCAAGCTGGCGCAGCTCTATCTGCCCCTTGGCCCCCGGAGTCAGCTCCGTCATATCGACAAATTCGGAAACGGGGAACTCCATGCGCATTTCAGGCCAGCCCCACTCGGGAATGGCGGCGTGGTTGACATCGACCTTATGCTGCTCGGCCATCACCGCATTGACGCTGGCATCGACCCAGACACGGGTCAGCCTGCCCTTGGGTGTGCTATCTTCGGCCTGGCCAGCAACGCGGTTGGCCTCGGTATCACCGTAGTGCATCCGCTTGAAATCGGACGTCTTGCTGGACTCGGAATCCAGCAGGAACTGAGCGGAGGTGACCACCTGCTCACCCGCGCGCACCCCCTCCAACACCTCAATCCGTTTGCCGTCACTGCGTCCAATCCTGACCTGCACTGACTTGAAGCGGCCTTCGCCCAGCGCCAGCACCACACGATTGTTGCCGCCGCCACCACGAATCACCGACTCACGCGGGACGGTGAGGAGGTCGGTAGCGCTGTCGTTGTGGATAGTGACCCGCGCAAACATATTCGGCTTGAGCAGACGCTCGCTGTTATCGAACCGGATGCGCACCCTCAGGGTACGGGTCTTCGGGTCCAGGGTCGGGTAAATGTAGTCCACGCTGCCCTGCCACTCACGTCCCGGCAGGTAGTCCAGCTCCATGGTGACCGGCAACCCCGGCTGGACCAGGCTGGCCTGACGCTCGAATATCTCAGCCTCGACCCAGACCTGATCCAGGTTGCCGATGGAGATCAGCGTCATGCCAGGTTTCACGAACAACCCCTCGCGCAAGATGAAATCATCTACCACCCCACTGGCCGGGGCGTAGAAAGTAACGGTTTGGGACACCTTGCGTTCGCGGCGCAACGTCTGGATCGCCGCATCGGACACCTTCAGCGAACGCAAGCGCGACTCCGCCGCGCTTTCCAGCCGGCCATCACCACGCTTCAGAGCGAACAGCAGCTCCTCCTGCGCATTCACCAGTGCCGGTGAGTAGAGCTCATACAGTGGCTGCCCCTGCTCAACCGGTTCACCGGCTGCCTGGACATGAATCCGCTCGACCCACCCTTCTACCCGGGGGTGGATGTGAACGATTTGATCCTGGTTGTACTGAACATAACCGACCGTGCTGACCTCAAAGTTCAGCGCTGTCTGTTCTACTCTGGCGGTCCTGACGCCAAGGTTGTTGACCACTTCAGGCGATATTTCGATGGTCCCTTTGCTCTGGTCGGGAGCGCCCGGCGCACCCTGCGCGTAGACCGGGATCAGGTCCATTCCCATGGGCGACTTGCCGGGCTTGTCGCGCCGGTAATTGGGGTCCATCGGCGCAACCCAGTAAAGAGGTTCGGGTTCGCCAGACGTGGCCTGACCACTATCAGCGTCGCTGTCGGGATTCAACGCATATAGGGCGCCACCGCCGATCAAAGCACCCAACACCAGGAGCGCAACATATTTGGCCACTTCACTCATATTCCATCTCCTCTTGGCGTACCTGAGTCAGCAGATAGTTGAGCTGTGCAATCTGTTCCTGCTGCTCAGCCACTATTTCGATTTCGGCCAGGCGCGTATTCAGCTCAGCGATGCGGGCGCGCACCACCTCGGCAAAGTCACCTGCATCCTGGGTATAGGCGTTCAGGGCGGCCTCCGCGGCCAGCGCCGTTTGCGGTAACAGCTGCCTGCGATAGAGCGACAAGCGCTGGTTGAGGCGCTCAAGAGCGGCCATCGAGCTGTCATGGGCGGCCAGCAGTTGACGCAGCTTGAGCAGCCTATCGGTACGGATCGCCTGGGCTCGGGAAACGTTGGATGTGACTTGTGCGTCGGGTCTGCGGGTGGAGAACAACGGCATCTCCATACTCACGCCCAACGTAACCAGGTCAGCCCGATCCTGGCCCGCGGGATCATCACCGCGATAGCCATAGCTGGCCGTTAGGCCCCAGGCGGGTTTGTAGCTTTGCTTGGCCAGGGTGATATCGGTTTGTGCCAGATCGATCTGCTGGTCGAACAACACCACGGAGGGGTGCTGGATAAAGAAGCGGGCACGGCTCTCCCTTGCGGTTGCAACCGGCAACCGACGCTCTAGCTCCAGTGCTGGGTCTACATCGGCGATGCGCACGTCAATCAGCTTCGGATTACTTGCGCTGGCCGCCGCCAGCCATTCGGAAAGGCGGCCTATCAGGGTATCGTGTTGCTGCTTGAGGCGATGAATCTTGTCATCCAGCTGAGTGAGTTCCAACCGGGCGCGCACCACATCCTGCTGCCGGGTACCACCCAGTGCGGTGACATAGCTGGACGTCGCCACATCCTGGAGCTGCTCGAACAGCTCTCGATTAGCGTCAATCAACTGCAGGCTCTCCCGGGCCCGCCAAGCCTCGAGCCACAGCTGACTGACCTGCAACCGCACCTGAGCACGGCGCTCCTGACGCCGCAGCGGCTGCAGCTCGGCTTCCTGACCAAAGCGCCGCTGCGCGAGTTCCAGCGTCGCGCCGCGGGGCAGCGTCTGGGAAATGGCTAGCGAAAACTGGCTCATCCCCTCCTGCCCGAAATCGAAACCGTCAGTTGGCATGTTGGCCAGGGTCAGGCTGATTTTCGGATCGGGCAATGCACCTGCCGCCTCCGCCATCGCCTGCTTGGCGACTTCGTTATATCGGCTGGAATCCAGCCAGAGATCTTGGGCAAGGGCTTGCTCCACCGCTTGCTCCAAGGTGAGTTCTGCTGCCGAGACAGAAGGGCTCAGCAACAGGCAGGCGACCAGCCCGCAGGCCACCCGGTAACCTTTTCGGTAGGCGTTCATACCGTCCTCGTGTGAATACAGTCATGGCCATGGCCCTGACAGGGCAAGCCATTGAAAATCGAAAGAATCGGCCTGGAAAGGCCGCGATTTTACTGAGGTTCAGACGTGACGCGGAGGTCGGCCAGGCGGTGCCAGCACGATGGTAGGGAAATGGTAGCCGCCGTGGGTGAAGTACTCTCGAGCAGCGCAGGGCACAACGATGAGGGGCTGCCCAATGAGTCCGTGAGATGAAAAACAGTGTTCGGGAGTACACTCGAGGGCGTTGTGACAAACAGCGGTATCAGAGGTGTCAGCGCCCGAAGGTGCCTGCTTGCCACAGTTTTCACAGTTATGGAGGTCGGAGGAGGCCAGGTGCGTGGGCCGCTCAGCCACCATCGGGTGGTGGCCGTTGGCTCCAGATAGATCATGGGCTGGGCAAGCCGGCGCCATCTCTGCACGTGCCACCGCAGACAGCATGAAGGCCGACAGAAATAGAAACAGCACTGTGCAGGAACGGGTACGCACCGATCTTCGCCCAATATACCGAGTTGAAGAAGAACGCACAAAATAACCCTGTTTGTGTCAGCTTTCAACTACTCGATTTTGCGACTCAAAATCCAGCGCACTCCCCGCCACCTCATTAAAACAGGGTCAATGTCAAAGCGGGGTCAATGCGGCAGCAAGCGTTTCGCCCTGGTAACACCTCGCTTGTTTACTGCCAAAAAATGGTAAAGTGGCCGCTCTCCCGCACCGGTTCGGGCGGGGGCGCAAGTTTGATCGACTTTACTTTGGTTGCCTTGAAAGTCACTGCACAAGGCCATGCGAGGGGTTGCTATGCGATATACCGGAGTCAATGGTTTCACTCATGATCAGAAGGCGGTGACCGGCGTGTTGCTCACCAACCTGGGTACACCGGATGAGCCAACCCCGAAAGCTCTGAAACGGTATCTGAAAGAGTTTCTCTGGGACCCGCGGGTGGTGGAGGTGCCGCGCCCGATCTGGTGGTGCATTCTCAACGGCATCATTTTGAATACCAGACCGCGCCGCTCGGCGGCGGCCTACCAAAAGATCTGGAGCGAACAGGGGGCGCCGCTGCGGCAACATACTCAGGCGCAGAGTGCAGCGTTACGGGAGCGGCTGCAGCGCCGCTTTGGCGACAACGTGCTGATCGAATTCGCCATGCGCTATGGCAATCCCGCCATCAGTGGGGTGATCGGGCGGATGCAGCAGGCCGGCGTGCGGCGGTTACTGGTGTTGCCGCTCTACCCGCAATACTCCGGTGCCACCACCGCTTCTACCTTCGATGCCATCGCCGAGGATTTTCGCCACCGCCGCTGGTTACCGGAGCTGCGAATGGTCAACCACTACCATGATGATCCGGGTTACATCGAGGCCCTGGCGGCTTCGGTCCGGGCGCACTGGCAGCAGCATGGTCGCGCCGACCGCCTGCTGATCTCGTTCCACGGTGTTCCCAAACGCTACCTGCTGCAGGGGGACCCCTACTTCTGCGAGTGCCATAAAACCAGCCGCTTGCTGGCCGAGCGGCTCGGTCTGGCGCCTGAGCAGTGGCTGCTCAGCTTTCAGTCGCGCTTTGGGCGCGAAGAGTGGCTCCAGCCCTATACCGATGAGACGCTGAAGGCGCTGCCGCGACAGGGGGTCAAGTCGGTGCAGGTGATCTGCCCCGGATTCTCGGCCGACTGTCTGGAAACGCTGGAAGAGATCGGGCAGGAGAACCGGGAGTACTTTCTGCACGCCGGTGGCGAGCGGTATGAATATATCCCGGCCTTGAATGCCCAGCCGGCCCATATCGATGCGCTGGAAAAGCTGATTGTGCGCCATCTGCAGGGCTGGGATCTGTCGCCCGCCGATGAAGGCAGTAAGCGTCAGGATCTTGCGCGGGGTCAGGGAGCCGAACAATAGAGGCAAACAACGCTTCACAACGGCGGCTGTGTTTCAATATCATGGATCGATCGACCGCTCCGGTATGACCGCATACCCCGGAGCCAGGAGCCTTTTATGGACTTGGTACGACTGTACGAGCACCTTCCCGACGCTGTTTACATCGTCGATTCCGAAACGGCGGCCATCGTTGGCTGCAACCGCGCGGCCTGGGCCGATCTGGGCTACAGCCGCGAGCAGGTGCTGGGGCATTCGGTGCTCACCCTGCAGCGGGATGTGACCGGGATGGATCAGTGGCGCAAGATCGTCGAAAGTGCGCGCCAGCGGGGCTCATACGTCTTCATTGGCCATCATCTCCGTGCCGATGGTAGTGAGCTGCCGGTAGAAATTCATGTTTCCATCGATCGGGAGGATGGCCGCGAACTGTTCATCTCGGTGGCGCGCAATATCAGCAACCGGATGCAGCAGTTCTGCCTGGTGCAGCAAGCCCCGCAGAACGTGTGGCAGGGGCTGCATGACATGGCCGACGGCGTGTGGGATTGGCAGGTCGATACCGGGCACCTCTATTTCAGCCCCAACCTCAAACGGCTGCTGGGCTACGGCCCCGACGAAATGGAGCCGCGGCTGGAAAGCTGGAAGGACAACATCCACCCCGAAGATGCCCCCCTCGTCCTGAGTGTCCTGGAAGAGCATCTGCAGGGGCGGCGCCACCTGTTCGAGGCGGAATACCGGCTCAAAAACCGCAACGGCCACTATCTATGGGTGCGCGATCGCGGCCAGGTGCGCGAACGTGACCCGCAGGGGGGGCCGCAGCGGATGATCGGGATGGTGTTCAACTTGACCGACCTCAAAATGCAGGAACTGGAGCTGCAAAATCAGGCCGATCACGATGTCCTGACGGGTCTGCTCAATCGCCGCCGGGGGGAGGATCTGGCCGAGCAACAGATTGCTCTCATGCGGCGCCAGCGCCGACCACTGGGGGTGGCGCTGATCGACCTGGACGACTTCAAACAGGTCAATGATCTGCATGGGCACTTGGCGGGTGATCAGGTATTGCAGCAGGTTGCCGCCTGCATCGACGGGCTTACCCGCCGCTCCGATGTTCTGTTCCGCTGGGGGGGTGAGGAGTTTGTACTGGTCTGCCCCGATACCGATACCGAGGGGATGAAAAATCTGGCCCAGAAGATCTGCCACGGCATCGCCCGGCTGGCCCTACCGGGGGAGCTCAAATCACTCTATTTGACGGCCAGCATCGGCATTTCCCTCTATCCGCGGGATGGGACCAGCCTCGTGGATCTGGTGGCGCGGGCCGACTCGGCGCTCTATGCGGCCAAACATGGCGGCAAGAATCAGGTTGTGCTCTATGACGACCCACGCTGCTGTAAACACTGTTCCACTGATAGGGGGTGAGCCGGCCCGCCCCAGGGCAACCGGCTGGCTGGACGGGATCGGGCGCCGAGCAGCGACCAACCACTGAGAGAGCGATTATGAATGGCATACTCATTACTGAACACGCAACGAAGGATGGTCAAATCATCGGCGAGATCTGCCTCGACGCGGAAAAATCGCTCAATGCGCTGACCTTGAAGATGATCGACCAGATGCAGGCGCAACTGGATGCCTGGCGTGATGACACCAACGTGGTCGCGGTACTGCTGGATAGCGCCGGTGACAAGGCGTTCTGCGCCGGAGGTGACATTGTCGAGTTGTACCAGGCGATGCAGGCCGGCGACCATACCGTTCCCGAACAGTTCTTCAGCCGTGAATACCGCCTCGATTACAGCCTGCACACCTACCCCAAGCCGGTGATCTGCTGGGGGAGCGGTATCGTTATGGGGGGTGGCATGGGGTTGATGAACGGCTGTAGCCACCGCATCGTCAGCGAACATTCGCAGCTGGCGATGCCGGAAGTGAGCATCGGTCTCTACCCCGACGTGGGAGGTGGCTGGTTCCTCAACCGCATGCCTGGAGGCACCGGCTTGTTTCTTGGCCTCACCGGCAGCCGGGTCAATGCGGTGGACGCCCTGTTGCTGGGGCTGGCCGACCGCGCCTTGAGCAGCCAGATGCGCGACGAGATGGTGGCGCGGCTGCAGAACGAGCACTGGGGTGAAGACGCCGGCGGCGTGGTCAACCGGGTCCTGCGCGAAATGGAAGAGGCGTGTCGTGACAGCTTCGCGCAGATGCCGTCACCGGTGCGCGCCAATGAGGCGCTGATTCGTGAGATCACCGATCACGACAGCGTCGAAGAGATAGTGGAAGCACTGCTGGCGGTGGAGTCCGATGACAACTGGGTCCATCGGGCGCAGGAAACGATCCGTCGCGGCAGTGCGCTGTCGCTCAAGATCACCCATGAACAGTTGCGCCGCAGCCGCCAGCTATCATTGAAGGAGGTGTTCCAGCAGGAGCTGGTTCTGTCGGTGCAGTGCTGTCGCTACGGTGAGCTACAGGAGGGGGTGCGGGCGTTGTTGATCGATAAGGACGACAAACCCGACTGGACCTTCGCTTCCATCGAAGCGGTTGATCCGGCATTGCTGGAGAAGCTGTTCCAATCCCCCTGGCGGCAAAGCCCACTGGCCGCATTGTGAGGTGCGGTCAGGGAACCCCTGAATGTCGGCTGAAACTGAATGTCGGCTGAAACTGAATGTCGGCTGAAACTGAATGTTGGCTGAAACTGAGTGTCGGCTGAAAAAAGTGCCTTAGCGCACTGCGTTGCCGGCCGTGAGGATACGGTTCCCGTTTTGAAGGGGTGATCTATTTTTGGAATTGCCAGATTCCGGCCTGATGGCTCACCCTGTTGCTCCACCGGGTGGCCAGTCAGCGGGCAGGGTGGTTATACTTTGGTCCTATCTATCCCCGCCTGAATCAATGTGAAGGAGTTTCCATGCGCAGACCTGTACGGATTGCAGTCACCGGTGCCGCCGGCGCCATCAGTAACAACCTGTTGTTCAAGATCGCCAGTGGCGAGATGTTCGGCAAAGATCAGCCGGTGATCCTGCAGTTGATCGAGATGGCAGAGCGTATGGAGCATCTGCGCGGACTGGCGATGGAGCTGGAAGATTGCGCCTATCCGCTACTGCACACCATCACCCTGCACGACAATGTGGAGGAGGGGTTCGACAATGTCCACTATGCGCTGCTGATCGGTGCCCGCCCCCGCGGTCCAGGCATGGAACGCAAAGATCTGCTGGAGTCCAATGCGGAGATCTTCGCCCGCCAGGGCAGGGCCCTGAACGATTACGCCAACCGTGATGTCAAGGTGGTGGTGGTGGGTAACCCGGCCAACACCAACGCGCTGATCGCCAGCCGCAACGCCCCCAAGTTTAGCCCCTCCCAGTTCACCGCCTTGACCCGCCTCGACCATAACCGTGCCAAAGGGATTCTGGCCAACCATACCGGTGCCAATCCGCGTAACATCAGTCGGGTGGTGATCTGGGGTAACCACTCCACCACCCAGTTTCCCGATCTCTATCAGGCTACCGTACTGGACGAGCCGGTGATGGATCAGATCGATGAGCGCTGGTATCGCGAGGAGTTCATTCCCAAGGTCCAAAACCGTGGCGGCGAGATCATTGCGGCCCGTGGTGTTTCCAGTGCCGCATCGGCCGCACAAGCGGTGGTGGACCACATGCACGATTGGATTTTGGGCACCCAGCCCGGTGAGGTGGTCAGCATGGGGATTCTCAGTGATGGCAGTTACGGTATCGAAAAGGGGATTTTCTACTCATTCCCGGTACGCTGCGATTATGGTCGTTACCAGATCGTACAGAAGCTGCAGATCTCAGACTGGAGCCGCGAGATGATGAAGGCTACCGAAGCGGAACTGCTGGAGGAGAAGGCGGCGGTCAACCATCTCCTACCGCCGGAGACCGAGGCCTCCCATCAGAATCTGACCCTCTGTCTGCGCTCCGGGGTCACACTCTATGCCGATGGTACCGGGCCGGCCGCTTCATCCAAATACCTGACCACCAATCGGGTGATGTGAAAGCCGGCCGGTTTTCCCGCCCTGTAGGCTGGTTCTGTCGCCTCTTGCAGGGCACAATGGCTGGGCAGATCAGTTGCTGTCTGCCTTGTCAGCGCAAAAAGGAGCCCTCCCATGAGTCAAGCCAGTCCACACCCCAAATTCATCGAAGCGATGCAGCGGCTCTCCGCCATGAGTGAAGAGGAGCGATTGTCGGAGGAGAACAAGGAGCTGTTCGAGCAGGCCATGGACTATGCGCCGTTGGATATACAGCCCGCCTTGATGGCGATTCGTAAAAAATACCAAGAGCCCCTGCACTGATCCCCACCCGTTGCAAACCTCGGCCAGATGCGCAAGCTCTGGCCCCCCTCCAAATAAACACAAGCGCCTGCCGCGACCCGCAAGGGGACGGCGGGGTTGGACGTTGACCTCGAGATCGAGCGTGGCAACGCAGGACGCCGCCCCGGTATGGACGCGGTGGCGGCAGGGATCGTTCGGGAAGTGGGATTGGCGCAACGAGCGATGCGGCCGACCCACGGCCGGCCGCGTCGGATTGCCGGCTACATATTTGGATAGTTTGGCCCGCCGCCCCCCTCCGGGGGAACCCAGGTGATATTCTGGGCCGGATCCTTGATATCGCAGGTTTTGCAGTGGACGCAGTTCTGGGCGCTGATCTGGAATTGCTTGCTGCCATCTTCGCCGTCGATCACCTCATAGACGCCGGCGGGGCAGTACCGCTGGGCCGGCTCGGCATATTTGGGCAGGTTGTAGTTGATCGGGAGGGTCGGGTCTTTCAGCAGCAGATGGCAGGGCTGATCCTCCACATGGTTGGTGTTGGAGAGATACACCGAGGAGAGCTTGTCGAAGGAGAGCACGCCATCCGGCTTCGGATACTGGATCGGTTCGCACTCGCTGGCCGGCTTGAGCTGCTCATGGTCCTTGTGGGTGTCGTGGAGCGTCACCGGAATCTTGCCACCGAACCAGTTCTGGTCGAGGTAGTTGAAGGCGCCGCCGAGGTAGGTGCCATACTTGTGCAGCGCCGGACCGAAGTTGCGCCCGCGGTAGAGCTCCTCATACAGCCAGGAGCCCCGGTAGGCGGTGGTGAAGCTCTCCAGCTCCTTGCCCCCTTCATCCCCGTTGAACAGCGCCGCGGCGATCGACTCCGCCGCCAGCATCCCCGCTTTCATGCCGGTGTGGATGCCTTTTATTTTGGCGAAGTTCAAGGTGCCGGCATCGCAGCCGATCAGCAGGGCACCGGGCATGGTCATTTTGGGCAGGGTGTTGAACCCCCCCTTGGTGATGGCGCGGGCGCCATAGGAGACCCGCTTGCCGCCCTCGAGATACTGCTTGATCACCGGGTGGTGCTTCATCCGCTGGAACTCGTCGAATGGGCTCAGATAGGGGTTGGAGTAGTTGAGATCGATGATCAACCCCACGGCAACCTGATTATCTTCCGCGTGGTAGAGGAAGAATCCGCCGCTGGCGCCGTCACTGAGTGGCCAGCCGGCGCCGTGGATCGCCAGGCCGGGCTGGTGTTTGGCCGGGTCGATATCCCACAGCTCTTTGATGCCGATCCCGTAATGTTGTGGATCGGCCCCCTTGTCGAGGGCAAACGCTTCGATCAACTGCTTGCCGAGGTGGCCACGGCACCCCTCGGAGAAAATCGTGTATTTGGCGTGCAGCTCCATGCCGGGCGTGTAATTGGGCCCGGGCTCGCCGCTGGCGGTGACCCCCATGTCGCCGGTGGCGACCCCCTTGATGCTGCCATCGTCGTGATACAACACCTCGGTGGCGGCAAAACCGGGGAAAATCTCCACCCCCAACGCCTCCGCCTGTTGCCCCAGCCAGCGGGTGACGTTACTGAGGCTGACGATGTAGTTACCGGTGTTGTGCATGCTTTTGGGAACAAAAAGACCGGGCAGGCGGACGGCGCGGGTCGGGCCCATGAGCATGAACATCGGATCTTCCGTCACCGGGGTGTTCAGCGGGGCACCGTTCTCTTTCCAGTCGGGGAACAGCTCATCCAGGGCGCGGGTCTCCATCACACTGCCGCCAAGAATATGGGCACCGACCTCGGAGCCTTTCTCCAGGACACAGACGGTAAGCTCCCGCTCTGCCGCCTTGGCCTGTTGCATCAGCCGGCAGGCGGCGGAAAGTCCGGCTGGGCCGGCGCCTACGATTACAACATCAAATTCCATCGATTCACGCTTCACGGTTGCTCCTCCATCAGTGGTGAGACTCTACTCTTCTAGCCCGTTACTGTTAAGTTGTGATGACCTGGCCCCATTGTAGGCGAAACGGTCTGTGTGAGCCCGTTACCGGTGACCGTTAGCCCATCCTCGAGGTGGGTGCGCCCTTTGGGTAGGGGTTGTTGCTTATTTTGTCTGGCTGGTTATGATGCAGGTCACCGCTTGCAAGGGGTGAGATCGGGGGTTGCGATGGCCTCCGGTGACCGGTAACGATCAAGCAAAGGATATCACGATGAAGGTGCTGGTAACGGTTAAGCGAGTTATCGACTACAACGTCAAGGTCCGGGTAAAGTCCGACCATTCCGACGTTGATCTGAACAATGTCAAAATGGCGATCAACCCCTTTTGCGAGATTGCGGTCGAGGAGGCGGTGCGACTGAAAGAGTCCGGCCAGGCCAGCGAGGTGGTGGCGGTCTCCCTCGGCCCGCAGGCCGCCCAGGAGCAGCTGCGCACCGCGCTCGCGCTGGGTGCGGACAGGGCGATTCTGGTGCAGAGCGATGAGCCACTGGAGTCGCTGGCGGTGGCCAAACTGCTGGCCAAGGTGGTCGAGAAGGAAAAGCCCGACCTGGTACTGATGGGCAAACAGGCCATCGACACCGACAACAGCCAGACCGGCCAGATGCTGGCCGCCCTGAAGGGGATGGGGCAGGCTACTTTTGCCTCTGAACTGAAAATCGAGGGTGATCAGGCGGTGGTCACGCGGGAGGTCGATGGCGGCCTGCAGACCATCGCGGTCAAGCTGCCGGCGGTGGTCACGGCGGATCTGCGCTTGAACGAGCCCCGTTACGCCTCGTTGCCGAATATCATGAAAGCCAAACGCAAGCCGCTGGAGACGCTGACCCCGGCTGATCTGGGAGTCGAGGTGAAAGCGCACACCAAACTGTTGCAGGTCGAGCCGCCGCCCGAGCGTTCCGCCGGCATCAAGGTGGCGGATGTGGCTGAACTGGTCGATAAACTCAAGAATGAGGCGAAGGTGATCTGATGAGTATTCTGGTAATCGCGGAACATGACAATCAGCGGCTGAAACCCTCCACTCTGAGCACGCTGGCGGCCGCGCAACAGATCGGCGGTGAGATCGCGCTACTGGTGGCGGGCAACGGCTGTGCGGGTGCCGCAAAGGCGGCGGCAAAAGCAGAGGGTGTCAGCAAGGTGTTGCTGGCTGACAACCCGGCCTACGACCATGAACTGGCCGAGAACATGGCGGCGCTGATCGTCTCGCTGGCGGATGGTTACACCCACATTCTGGCGCCGGCGACCGCCAACGGCAAAAACTTCATGCCGCGGGTCGCCGCCCTGCTGGATGTGGCCCAGATCTCCGACATCATCGCGGTGAAAGCGCCTGATACCTTCGCGCGTCCGATCTACGCCGGCAACGCCATCGCGACGGTGCAGTCGCTGGATGCGGTGAAGGTGATCACCGTGCGGGGAACCGCCTTTGACGCCGTGGCGGCGGAGGGTGGCAACGCGCCGATAGAGACCGTTTCCCAAGTGGAGGAGAGCGGCCTGAGCCGGTTTGTGGCCGAAGAGATGGCCCAATCCGACCGTCCCGAACTGACCTCGGCCCGAGTGGTGATCGCCGGCGGGCGTGGCATGGCCGATAGCGAACACTTCCACCTGCTGGAGAAAATCGCCGACAAACTCGGGGGCGCGGTTGGAGCCACCCGGGCGGCGGTCGATGCCGGCTTTGCACCCAACGATGTACAGATCGGGCAGACCGGCAAGATCGTTGCGCCGGAGCTCTACATCGCCGTTGGTATCTCCGGTGCGATCCAGCACCTTGCCGGCATGAAAGATTCCAAAGTGATCGTTGCCATCAACAAGGATGAAGAGGCGCCGATTTTCCAGGTGGCCGATTACGGTCTGGTGGCCGATCTCTTCACCGCCTTGCCGGAGCTGGAAAAAGCACTGTAAAGGCGACCACCGTGTCGTGAGACTCTCGAACCGGAACCTGGCGGCCAGCCAGGTTCCGGTTTTCCCTGTTCAGGAAGCCCACCTTGCCCCCCGTTACACTGCATCTCAAACAGGTTGCCAATGCGCTGATCGAGCCCTTCGATCTTTCCCTGGAGCCCGGCAGGATCTGCTGCATCAGCGGTGCCTCCGGCAGCGGTAAAAGCCGTCTGCTGCGGGCCGTGGCCGATCTCGAGCCCCATGCGGGGGCGGTGCTGCTGGATGATCTGGAGCAGCAGCGACTGCCGGCGGACCAATGGCGGCAACGGGTACGCCTGGTGCCGGCGGAAAGCCAATGGTGGTTAGATCGGGTAGGGGAGCACTTTCCTGCCCACTACGACGGTGCCGGGCTGGAAGCGCTGGGGCTGCCGGCGCAGGCGCTGGAGTGGCAGGTGAGCCGCCTCTCATCCGGCGAAAAGCAGCGCCTGGGGCTGCTACGGGCGCTGGCCTTCCCGCTGCAGGTGCTGCTGCTGGATGAGCCCTGCGCCAACCTCGACGGCGAGGCCACGCGGCGGGTCGAGGCACTGTTGCTGGCGCGGATTCGGGCGGAAGGCTGGCCGGTGATCTGGGTCGCGCATGATCCGGCGCAGATTCGGCGGGTGGCAGATTACCGCTTTCAAATCAAACAGAAACGGCTGGTCGAGGTAACCGATGGGTGTGATTGAGATCAGCTGGTGGCAGCTGTCACTGGCCTTTGGGCTGGTGTTGTTGCTCGCGCTGTTGGCGTGGCTGGCGCGACTGGGGGTCAGCCGCAGCTTGCTGATTGCCAGCGTGCGTACCGTGGTGCAACTGTTTTTGATCGGCCTGGTGCTGGAGCTGCTGTTTTCCGTTGGTACGCTGCTGTGGGTGAGTGTGCTGGCCGTGGCGATGTTGCTGCTGGCCGGGCGCGAGGTGATGGCACGGCAACAGCGCCGCTTCAGCGGTGGCTGGGCGTACAGCATCGGCACCGCCGCCATGTTCGTCTCCTCTTTCAGCATCGCCGTGATCACGCTGCTGGTGCTGGTGGGGCCGGACCCCTGGTATCGACCCCAGTACGCCATTCCGCTGCTGGGGATGCTGCTGGGCAACACCATGACCGGCGTGGCGCTCGGCCTGGATCGGCTCACTGAGGGGGCCTGGCAACAGCGGGCGCAGATCGAGAACCGCCTGATGCTGGGGCAGAACTGGAAGCAGGCGCTGGGGCCCATTCAGCGCGAGGCGATGCGCGCCGGCATGATCCCCAGCATCAATGCGATGGCGGCGGCGGGGATCATAAGCCTGCCGGGGATGATGACCGGCCAGATTCTGGCGGGCACCGCACCGGCTCTGGCGGTCAAATATCAGATCCTGATCATGCTGATCATCACCCTGGGCAGCGGTCTCGGGGTGATGCTGGCGGTGCTGGCGGGGGGCTGGCGGCTGTTCGATCAGCGCCAACGCCTGCGCATGGATCGGCTGGAGATGCGCGCCCGCTGATTTCGGCGCAGCGGATGGCCCGGCTCCGCATCGCTCGCCGGTTTATTCCGACTCACCGGTCGATGCCTTGAACGGCAGCCACTCGGCGAGCGCTTCGATCTGCTGCTGCATGGCGGATCGCTCCTGGGCGAGGAAATCGCGAATCGCCGCCTCAAACCCCGCGTGGGCGATCCAGTGCAGTGAACCGGTCGTGACCGGCTCGAACCCCCGCTGAATTTTGTGTTCCCCCTGAGCACCGGGGTCGAAGCGTGCCAGCCCCTGCTCGATACAGAACTCGATCCCCTGGTAGTAGCAGGCCTCGAAATGGAGGCAGTCGTACTCCTCCCCACACCCCCAGTAGCGGCCATAGAGGGTATCGGTACCGATGAAGCAGAGCGCGGCGGCGATGGTCTCTCCCTCCCGCTCGGCCAATATCAGCAGCAGTTGCTCCGGCATGGTGTGCAGCAGGCGCTGAAAAAAGTCGGCGTTCAGATACCCCTGCTGGCCGCGCTTGAGGTAGGTCATCTGGTAGAAGCGGTAGAACAGCTCCAGGTGCTCGGGGCGGATCTCTGCCGCATGCAGCCGCCTGAGACCGATCCCCTGGCTTTCCACCTTGCGCCGCTCCCGGCGCACCGCTTTGCGTTTGCGCGAGTTGAAGCAATCGAGAAAATCATCGAAGTCCCGGTAGCCACGGTTGAACCAGTGGTACTGGACGCCGACCCGTTGCAGCAGGGGCTGTGGCGCGCACTGCAACGCCTGCGGTGGCAGAAACAGGCCGTGCCAGGAGGAGGCCCCGGTTTGACGCCCAACCGAGCGCACCAGCTCCGGCAGTTGCTGCATCACCTCACGCTGGCTCAGACGGCTACCGAAGCGCGGCCCGGTGGCGGGGGTGAAGGGGATGGCGCTCAGCAGCTTGGGATAGTAGCTCAGGCCGTGGCGCTCGAAGGCATCGGCCCAGGCCCAGTCGAAGACATATTCACCCCAGGAGTGCGATTTCAGGTAGAGCGGCAGCAGCAGGTCGGTTTCACCGGCGACGACCCGTTCCAGGTGCAGCGGCTGCCAGCCGGTGGCCGGGGCTACGCAACCCGAGGCTTCCAAAGCGTGCAAAAAGGCGTAGCGCAGGAAGGGGTACTCCCTGCCACAGAGCGTATCCCAACGCTCGGGGCCGATCGACGCTATACTCCGATGCAGATTGACTTTATCCATGCAGACCTATACTAATCGGTGTAACTGTTGGATTGACAAGCATATTTCATGATTCGAGGAACAGAACAATGGATGAACTGGAGTTGGAGTTCGAGCTCGATCCCCGTCTGGCCGCCGATACGGTCGCCATCGGTGATTACCCCCTCTGCCGTCTGCTGTTGATGAATGATAGTCACTATCCGTGGTTTATTCTGGTTCCGCGCCGGGCGGGGGTGACGGAACTTTACCATCTGTCCGCCAGCGAGCAGCAACAACTGCTGCAGGAAGCCAGCAGTCTGGCGGAAACTCTGGCGGATCTGTTCCAGGCGCGCAAGATGAATATCGCCGCGCTGGGCAATCAGGTGGCACAACTGCATCTGCACGTTATTGTGCGCCGGGAGGATGATCCCGCCTGGCCGGGCCCGGTGTGGGGCAAGCGCCCCCCCCAGGCGTACACCTCGGCCGGGCTCGAGCGGGTGCGGAGCAAGCTGGAGGCGTTGCTGGATGGAGAGCTGGCTTTCCAGCCCCATCACTGACCCACCCCGGCCCCGCCGCGCGGATCCCTTCGCCGGGCCTGTCAGGCCCGGTCAAATCGGGTATAATTTGCGCCTTTCAACTCCCCCGATCCACCCGGAAACAGGAACAGGACAGTATGCGTAGCCACTATTGCGGCGATCTCAGATCAGAACATATCGGTGAAGATGTCACACTCTGCGGCTGGGTACACCGTCGCCGCGACCATGGCGGAGTCATCTTTCTCGACCTGCGTGACCGTGAGGGGATCGCCCAGGTCGTATTCGACCCGGATCGGGAAGAGAGTTTCCAGCTGGCAGACAGCGTGCGCAATGAGTATGTGGTCGCGGTCAGCGGCCGCGTCCGGGCCCGCCCGGAGGGCACCTTCAACAAGGAGATGGGTACCGGTGAGATCGAGGTGCTGGGCAAGGAGCTGGTCATACTGAACAGGTCCGAAACCCCGCCGTTTCAGTTGGACGAGCACCAACAGGTGGGTGAGGATGTGCGTCTGCGCCACCGCTACATCGACCTGCGCCGCGCCGAGATTCAGCACAAGCTGCGCTTTCGCTCCAAAATTACCCACAACATCCGTAACTACCTGGAAGAAAACGGCTTTATCGACATCGAGACGCCCATTCTGACCCGTGCAACACCGGAAGGCGCACGGGACTACCTGGTGCCCAGCCGTACCCACGAAGGCAGCTTCTTCGCCCTGCCGCAGTCACCGCAGCTGTTCAAGCAGCTACTGATGGTGTCCGGTTTCGACCGCTACTATCAGATCGCCAAATGCTTCCGTGATGAAGATCTGCGCGCCGATCGCCAGCCTGAGTTCACCCAGGTCGACATCGAGACCTCGTTCATGGACGAGGAAGGCATCATGGGGCTGACCGAAACGATGATCCGCAGGCTGTTCCAGGAGCTGCTGGGGGTCGAGCTGGGCGAATTTCCGCGCCTGCCCTACGCCGAGGCGATGCGCCGTTATGGCTCAGACAAGCCTGACCTGCGTATCCCGCTGGAGCTGGTAGACGTGGCCGATCTGCTGCAGACGATCGAATTCAAGGTGTTTGCCGGCCCCGCCAGGGACCCGAACGGTCGCGTGGCCGCCCTCAAAGTACCCGGTGGCGCCGAGCTGAGCCGCAAGATCATC
>JAXHUI010000024.1:0-30973 GCA_034189745.1 Pseudomonadota bacterium | reverse complement strand
CGGCAGGAGGGACGGCGGGAAGAAGCTCAACGTATACTCCACCGGTTACTCACCAAGAGGTTTGGTGATTTGCCGGAATGGGCCAGCCAAAAATTGGCTTCCTCGGATGCTCAACAGTTGGAAGAGTGGGCAGACGAAATTCTGGTAGCAAAAAGCCTTGATGAACTGTTCAAACACTCGTCCTCCTAGCCGCATCCGCGAGCTCAGCGCCGATGAAGAAGCCCGCCGTCTGGCCTTCGTGCGCGAACGCGCCCTGCGGGATGAGGTGTCATTCATCAACGACGCCGAAAGGCGAGGACGGAGGGAAGGACGGCGGGAAGGGCGGCGGGAAGGGCACATCGAGGGATTAACGGAAGGGCGCATGGAGGCGATGCGCGAAACCGCCCGCAACCTGATTGCCATGAATATACTGAGCGATGCCCAAATTGCGCAGGCATCCGGCCTGACGGAGGTGGAGGTCAAAGCCATTCGTGAGACAGCGGGTGGCCGTTGTGGAGTTCTTGCTGCCGGTGATGGTGGCCGGGTCGGAGCGCGCCGGGGGATGGTCGGCGAGGGGCGCGCCAAGGGTGCGGGCTTTGCCGCGGGTACCGGCCCTGGTTGATCGGGTGGCTCTGCGGTTACACTCGAGCGATGGCCAAGAGGGGATAATCGTGACCGATCGATTGCGACACCAGGTGGAACAGGCGCTTGCCGCCCTGGGGGAGGTGCTGTTGGGGAAGGAGCAGCCGCTGCGCCTGGCGCTGACCTGCCTGCTGGCGGAAGGCCACCTGCTGATCGAAGACCTGCCCGGGATGGGGAAAACCACTCTGGCCCACGCCCTGGCCAGAGTGCTGGGGCTGGATGACACGCGGATTCAGTTCACCAGCGATATGCTGCCGGCGGATATCCTCGGCGTGAGTGTTTTCGAACCGGCCAGGGGCAGTTTCCGTTTCCACCCCGGGCCGATCTTCACCCAGTTGCTGCTGGCCGATGAGATCAACCGCAGCAGCCCCAAAACCCAGTCGGCCCTGCTGGAGGCGATGGAGGAGGGGCAGGTGAGCATCGAGGGTGAGCGCTACCCGTTGCCGCAGCCTTTTTTCGTCATTGCGACCCAGAACCCATCCACCCAGTACGGTACCTTTCCCCTGCCCGAGTCTCAGCTCGACCGCTTTCTGATGCGGATCGCCCTGGGCTATCCCGCTCCAGAGGTGGAGCGGCGACTGCTGGCGGGGGGCGATACCCGCCCACGGCTGGCGGGGCTGCCACAGTGTTTGACGCCGGCGGAGCTGGCGCAGGCGCAGGCGGCCTGCCGCGGGGTATACGCCTCCTCCAGTTTGATCGATTATGTGCAACGGCTGCTGCAATACACCCGCGATGCGGTCGGCTTCAGTTATGGGGTTTCCCCCCGCGGCGGGCTGGCCCTGTTGCGCTGCGCACGCAGCTGGGCCTGGCTGGATGGGCGCGATCATCTGGTACCGGAGGATGTGCAGGCGGTACTGGAAGCGGTGGTTGGCCATCGGGTGCGCTCAGCGGAGGATCTGGCCGGTCATGAAAGCCGGCGACTGGTGGCGGAGCTGATGGCGGAGGTGGACGTTCTTGGCTGAGCCACTGCGCACCCGGCTGCGAGGGCGTGTGCGGCGCTGGGCGTTGAGGCGCTATCCGCGCAGCCGCAGTGTCACCCTGACCCAGAACCGTATTTTCATTCTCCCCACCCGTGCCGGGGCCGGTTTCATGCTGTTGCTGCTGCTGATGCTGCTGCTGGGGATCAACTATGAAAACAACCTGATCTACGCCATCACCTTTCTGGCTCTGGGGGTGTTTCTCGTCGCCTGCCTGCACACCCACGGTAACCTGGCGGGCCTGAAGTTACAGGCGCTGCGGGGCAACCCCTGCTTTGCCGGGGAGCAGGCCGGCTTCGAGCTGGAGCTGGACCACCCTGCCGGGCGCAGGCGCGAGCGGATTGCGCTGCAGTTCGAGCGGGGAGTCCCGCTGCTGATCGATCTGGAGCAGCGCAACCAGCGGCTGGAGCTGTTCTGCCCGGCCCCGGCGCGGGGCTGGCTGCACCCCGGTGGCCTGAAGCTGGAAACCGGCTTTCCGCTGGGCCTGTTCCGGGCCTGGACCTGGATCGATCTGGAGCTGTGGGCTCTGGTCTACCCCCGCCCGCTCGAGGGGGAGCTGCCGGTGCAGCAGGGGAACGGGCACTCGGGCGAGGCGCACCAGGGGCAGCCTGCTGGCAGCGATGACTTCATCGGCCTGGAGCGGTTTCAACCGGGCATGTCGCCGCGCCAGATCGACTGGAAAAGTTACGCCCGCGGCCTGGGGCTGCAAGCGAAGCAGTTTGGCGCCCAACGCAGCCCGGATCTCTGGCTCGATCTCGCCGCGCTGGCGGGGGATCTGGAGCAGCGGTTGTCGCGCCTGACCTACTGGGTTCTGGAGCTGTCCAGACGCGAACGCCGCTTCGGGCTGCGGCTGGGTAGCCAGGAGCTGCCCCCGGAGCAGGGGGAGCACCACCGCCATGAGGCGTTGCAACGGCTGGCGCTGTATGGTCGTGGAGGTCGGGGATGAGTCGGGAGCAGATCAGCCGAAACGCCGTGATTCTGCAGTTGGCCACCTTCGTCGCCGTGCTGCTGCCCCATCTGAGCTGGCTGCCCGGCTGGATCACGCTGCTGGCGCTGGCCATGGTGGCGGCGCGGTTGATGATTCATAGCGGTCGCTGGCCCTTTCCCCACTGGCTGCTCAAGCTGGGGCTGATTGCGCTCAGTGGCGTCGGCCTGATCATCAGCTTTGGGGGCAATACCGGGCCTGAAGCGATGGTCGCCCTGCTGGTGTTGGGGCTGGCGCTCAAGCTGCTCGAACTCTACCACCGCCGCGATGCGTTGATTCTGCTGTTCGTGGCCCTGTTCGTGCTGGCGACGGCGTTCCTGTTCCATGAAAGCGTATGGATGGCCGCCTACGTATTGCTGGTGGTTTGGCTGTTGCTGGCCGCGCTCTGTGCCATTCAGCAACGGCCGGGGCGCACCGCCTGGCTGCCACCGTTCCAGCGCGCTTTTGCGCTGCTGCTACCGGCGCTGCCCTTGATGCTGGTGCTGTTTCTTCTGTTCCCGCGGCTCGAGCCCTTCTGGTCGGTGCAGCTTAGCACCCCGCGGGCGACCACCGGACTGTCCGACAGCATGAGCCCGGGCGAGGTGAGTGAGCTGGCCTTGTCCGATGCGCTGGCGTTCCGGGTCAGCTTCGATGGCGAGCCCCCTCCCGCCCCGGCGCAGCGCTACTGGCGCGCCCTGGTGTTGAGCCGCTTCGACGGCCGCCGTTGGCACCAGGCCTCGCCGGCGCAGCGCAGCCGGTTGCGAGCAGAAAAACTGATCGCGCAGAGTGAGCCGTTGGGCTATGAGATCGTACTCGAGCCCAGCGGCAGACCCTGGCTGGTGGCGCTGGATCTGCCGCTGGCGCAGGCGCGGGGGCAGCGGCTGAGCCCATTCAGAACGCTGTTGAGCCCTGCCCCGGTGGAGCGGCGCATCCAGTATCGGTTGGCGTCGGTGGTGGATTATCGGCTTCAGCCCCTGCTGACACGGCAGGAGCGACAGCACTATCTGCAGCTGCCGGGGTGGGGCAACGAGCGCAGCCGAGCGCTGGCCAGCCACTGGTGGCAGCAGAGCGGCGGCGAGCCGGAGCGGTTCATCCGCCTGCTGCTGGAGCATTTTCAGCGCGGCTTTGAATATACCCTGGCGCCGGGGGCGCTGGGGCGTGACGGGATCGATCAGTTCCTGTTCCAGACCACGCGCGGCTATTGTGAGCACTTTGCCGGTGCCACCGTCTTTCTGCTGCGCTCGGTCGGCATACCGGCACGGGTGGTCACCGGCTATCTGGGGGGAGAGTGGAACCCCTACGAAAACTACCTGCAGCTGCGCCAGCGTGATGCCCACGCCTGGGTCGAGGTGTGGCTCCAGGGGCGGGGTTGGGTGCGGCTCGATCCGACCGCCGCCGTGGCGCCGGAGCGGATCGAATCCTCCACCGAACAGTATTTTCGCCAGCGGGGTGATGCCGCCTTCAGCGGCGGGCGCGGCTTCTGGTTGCAAGCCGACTGGGCGCGCCGGTTACGGCAACGCTACGAAGCCTTCAACTTTGCCTGGCACCGCTGGGTACTGAACTATCAGAGCCAGCAGATCACCCTGCTCGAGAACTGGCTGGGCGGGTTGGAGCACTGGCGCCTGATCCTGGCCCTGTTGCTGCCCGGCGCCGCCGTGCTGGGCGCCGTTCTCGCCTGGCAGCTGCGCCAGCGGCTCGGGGCGGGGCCGCGCGACCCCCTCGCGCGCAAATTGCAGCGGTTGCAGCGGTTGCTGGGGCAGCGGTTTGCCGCGCGCCGGCCCAGCCAATCCCTGTCGGCCTGGTTGCGCACCCTGGCCGCTCGCTGGCCGCAGCAACGAACCGCGCTGGAGCAGTTGGCCCGGCTGGATGAGCAGCAGCGCTACGGTCGTGAAAGCGACCACCACCTGCGCCAGCGGATGTTGCCTTTGGTCGATCAGTTGCTGCGTGCGGCACGGGCGCAACGATGACCCCTCCCTATCAGCTCATTCGCAGCCGCAAGCGTAAAACCCTGGGGATCCAGATCCGCGATGGCAGCGTTCAGGTGCGCGCCCCGGCGAGCGTCGGCCGAGATGAGATCGAGCGCGTTCTCCGCCGCCGCCGGGAGTGGATCGACCGCCATCTGCACCGCCAGCGGGAGCAGATCGAGCGCCATCGGATGCAGATCGGTCAGGGCGGTCGCGTTTTGCTGGAGGGGCGTTGGCTGGCATTGGCGTGGCAGCGTGCCGGTCGCAGTGAGGTGCGCCAGCTGCCGGGGCGGTTGCAGGTGAGCCTATCCACCCGGGTGCGTCGGGAGGAGGATGAAGCGGTGCGGGCCCTGGTGCAGCAGTGGTTTCGAGCGCAGGCGCAAGTACACCTGATCCGCCGCTGTGGCGAGCTGGCCGAGGGCAGCGGGCTGATCCCGGCGGGGATCCATATCGGTAACTGGCGCGCCCGCTGGGGGCAGTGCTCATCGAAGGGTGAGATCGGCCTGAACTGGCGGCTGCTGCAGCTCGAGCCCACCCTTCAGGATTACGTCATCTGGCATGAGCTGTGCCATCTGCGGCAGATGAATCACGGCCCGCGCTTTCATGCCCTGCTGGCACACCACTGCCCCGCCCACCTCCGGCTGCGAGCCGAGCTGGCGCAGTATGGGGGCTGTTTGAACTGGTAGTCCTGATACTTAAGGTGAGTGGCGATCGCCGCTTTCTGTGGCTAAACTGAGTCACCACGTCACGGGAGGCTGCGAACAGCGGGAAGCCCTTGCCCATCCACAACGACAAGAAAAAGAGCGTCTGATGAGTCTCTATACTGCTATCGAAAAGGCCGCTTTCAACACCTTGACCAAAAAGATCGTGGGCAATGTGATCTTTCTGCTGCTGCCCCATCTGCTGCTGTTTCTGGTTGGACTTTACTACGTGAGCGAGCTGCGCCAGCTGCTGCAGGGGCTGGCGTTGAGCGCGGCCCAGATGGGCGCGATCGAAAGCGGCCTTGCCGCCCTGATCTGGGCGATTGGCGTGACGGTGACGCTGGCGCTGCTGGCGGGGGTGTTCACCATCTTCTTCATGCGCCATCTCTTTTTGCGTCCCATCCGGGAGATTACCTCGGTGCTGCGCGCCATCAAGGAGAAAGACGGGGATATCTCCGCCACCTTGCCGCAGTACACCCATGATGAAATTTCTGAACTGGCCGCGGCCTACAACGACTTCTCGGCCAATCTCAAACGGATGATCGCCGAGACCCGGCGCCGCTCGGTGAGTGTGGCACTCAGCGCCACTCGATTGCAAAAGGTGGTGAGCGAGGCCCACGCATCGGCGGAACACCAGCAGAGCCAGGCTCAGCTGGTGTTCCAGTCCAGCCAGGAGTCGACCGAGGCGATCGATGAGATCGCCCGGAGTACGCTTACCATCAGTGAACAGAACAGCAATAACCTGCAGGAGGTGCGAGGTTCCAGCGAGGAGCTTGGCCGGGTTCAGGAGCAGGTCAGGGCGGTGTGTGATCTGGCGGTGCAGTTCCAGCACACGGTGGACGCGCTGAGTGAGCGGTCCGGCAACATCACCGGTATTCTATCCACGGTGAAGGAGTTCTCCGATCAGACCAACCTGTTGGCCCTGAACGCTTCCATTGAAGCGGCGCGCGCCGGAGAGGCGGGGCGAGGCTTCGCCGTGGTGGCGGATGAGGTGCGCAACTTGGCGCAGAAGGTCAGTACCGCCACCGGGCAGATCGACAGCAACATCGGCGAGATGGCCGCGCTGGTCGAGCGTACCCGCACCAGTGCCCACGACATTCTCGATTACATCGAAAACACGGATCGCTTCATCACCAGTACCAATGAGCAGTTTGCCCGCATGGTGGGTGACTTTGAAACGGTCGACACCCAGCTGAGCGGGATCAGCGCCGCCATCGATGAGTTGTCGCACACCAACCGGGAATCACACCAGCATGTCCATGAGATCACCGAGTTGGCGGCCGGCATCCGGGAGGAGATGGCACAATCGCGTACCTATTCGGAGGAGCTGGAGATCTCCACGGAGGAAACCCAGGAGCTGCTGTCGCGCTTCATCATCGGCTACGGTGGATTCGAAAACATGATCCAGACCGGCCGGCGCTGGGCCCAGGAGGTTACCGAGGCGTTGCAGCGGCTGCAGGCGGAGGGGGTGAATCTGTTCGATCACGACTACCGCCGCATCAACGCGGGAGAAAAACCGGAGAAGTTTGTCTGCAGCTATACCGATCGTTTCGAGCAGGCGCTGCAACCGCTGTTCGACCGCTTCATCCGTGAGCGCCCCGAGTTCATCTACGCCATCGCGGTGGACAAAAACGGCTATGCGCCGGCCCACCACAGCAAGGTATCGAAACCGATCTGCGGCGACTTTGCGGTGGATAACCTGCAAAGCCGTCACCAGCGCATGTTCAACGGCAACCGGGCGGAGAAGCGGCGCGCCTCGCAGCATACCGCCCCCTTTCTACTGCAGACCTTCGTGCGCGACACCGGGGAGGTGCTGAACGACCTGTCGATACCGCTCTTCCTGAATGGTCAGCACTGGGGGGCGCTGATCATGGGGTTCGACCCGGAGCATCTGCTGCGCGACGCGCCGGAGAAGGAGGTGAACTGATCGCTACAGATCCGGGTCCGCCACCAGCTGGCGCACCAGCTGCTTGAGCATATCGTAGTTGAGCGGTTTGTTGCAGATGGCGGAAACCCCGGCGCTCTGTACTGCGGCCAGACGGCTTTCGTTCTGCTCGGAGGTGATCATCATCACCGGCACGGTGGGTTGGTCGCTGTAGTGGCGAATATGCTCCACCAGCTCCAGACCGTCGATATTGGGCATGTTGTAGTCTGAGATCACCAGATCGAAGCGCTGATGTTTCATGATCTGCAATGCCTCGGCCCCATCCTTGGCCTCGATCACGTTATGGATGCCGATGGCGTTCATGCTGCGCCGGACGAACTTGCGTGACAGGGCGCTGTCATCCACCACCAAAACCCGCATATCTTCCAGCTCATCGTTGTCCAGCGGTTCGGTCTCCTGCGTATCGCGGATGTAGTGCATGGTGTTGCGCAGGGCCACCTCCAGCTCTTCGCGCCGAAACGGCTTCGGCAAAATGGCGATGGCGCCGGCCTGACGAATCGGTTCCAGGTAGCGGTAGTGGGTCTCCGATGAGATCAGGATGAATGTCACATCGCTCAGCTCCGGGGTGGCGCGCATGCGGGTTACCAGCTCGGTGCCGGTCATGTCCGGCAGGTGCATGGAGGAGACCACCAGGTCCGGCACCACATGGCGCATCCGCTCCAGCGCAGGGCCCGCCTGTTCAAATGACTCGATTTCGCGCAGTCCGACCTCCCGGAGCATATCGATGATGATATGCCGCTGCAGTCGTGAGGGCTCGATTACCAGTACCAGCAGTTCGTCGAGGTTCATATCCGTTCAATCCATTCTGACTCGGTTCAGTCCCGGGCGTGGCCTGGGGCGAGGCTGAGCGTTGGGCCAACAGTATACAGGGGGTGGTGTGGCAGTTTAGTGTCTCAGATTATCAACAGGAATGCCGCTTTTTCCGAATCGTTGTCTCTCCCGCGCCCGCTCAGCGGATGCAGTTCACCAGGTAGGTGATCTCCGCACTGCTGGGTTGTGGGTTGATCAGACTATCGGGCAGGTAGCGGGGTGGTTCCACCAGGCCGCGGGCCAGCAGCTCGTTGATCAGCGGCAGATAGCTGAAGCCGGTCTTGCCGATATAAAGACCCTTTATATCCCCCTCGCGCCAGAGTTTCAGTGCCTGACGAAATCCGCTCAGGTAGAGATGGTCCTTGGTGAAGCCACCGCCACGGTGAATCCGGGCGGCGATCTTGAACGCCTCCTCCTGCGGGCAGGCATAATCTTCCACCAGGGTGCGCCAGGTGCGGCAGAAATCGTTGTAGCGGAGCATCTGATCCACCGCGATCACCCGCAACGCCAACGTTTTGAGCCGCTTCAGGGTCAGGTGGCCACACAGGTACTCGCTCAGAATCGCCAGTCCCTCCTGTGCATGGGTGTTGCCGGGCAGCCCCAGGGTGAACACCTTGAGCGGTTGGGCGGCGGCGTTGAGGGAGGTGCTCATGTGGACCCCCAGCTCATGGTGCGCCAGCGCGTGCAGCTCGGCTTCGCTGACACGGGCGCTGCGTTTGACCAGCAGCGCCTTGCGGCCGTTGTTCACCATCGCCTGCGCCAACAGCCGGTCAGACAGCTCGACCCGGCACTCCATCCCCCACTCCCGTGCCTTTTGCGCAAAGAAAGGGATCATCTCCGCGGCGCTGAAGTACGCCCCGTTGCGCTCTTCCGGCCGGTCGGCGGCGTGGAGCAGGAAGCGGGCGTTGGCCAGATCCGCCGTGGTGGGTTCACCGTAGTAGCGCAATGAGTTGTAGAGGAAGCGCTCGCTGTTGATGCTGACCAACAGGTCGATCCGCTCGGCAAGCGCGTCGATCACCTCCCGGTAGAGCTGGCGCAGCGCCGGATCACGAATGCGATCCACCGGCAGGCGGTAGAGTTTCTCCCGGTGGACATAGGGGTCGATGCGCAGCTGACGGTAACGGAACCGGGGCGGCTGACGGCCCTGGTTACGCATGAACAGCTTCTCTTCCCGGGCGATGTTGATCGGGTTGATATAGAGCAGGGTCTCCAGCCCCCGGGCCAGCCCCTTCAGGGCACGATCCACCCGCAGCACCTCACCCGGCAGCTCGCTGGGCATCAGGTCGTGGCCATGGATGCGCCGGCCCGAGCTCTGCCGGGCAAGGATGGCGGCCGCCTCATACAGGCTGTGGTACAGGCCGGTGGCGAGGGCATCCACCACCAGCGGATAGAGGCCGCCGCTGCCGTCACGAAAGATCGGATCGACCTGCAGGGGGATGGCCAGGGTCTGCTCATGGCGGGTGTTCACATGGGCCCCCAGATACTCGCCTTGATAGACCGGCTCCCCGGTCGAGACGGTGACACTCT
Source organism: Pseudomonadota bacterium (assembly GCA_034189745.1). GTDB lineage: Bacteria > Pseudomonadota > Gammaproteobacteria > Pseudomonadales > Balneatricaceae > Marinobacterium. The sequence continues at coordinate 21,464 of JAXHUI010000024.1, read as the reverse complement.
GGTGGGGCAGGGTGATCTGGTTCAGCTGCTCGATCAGCCCCCTGACCACCGCCTCACCTTCCGGCAGGCGCACCTGACTGGCCATGACATGAAAGATTCCACTGTCGCTACCGGCCTCCCGCGGCTGGCTGTGCAGGTCGATCAGCAGGCAGTGGCCATGCTCCTCCTCCAGCGCGTCCAGTAGCAGATCCAGCAGATGGTAGAAGCGCTGATGCTGGCGATGGGCGCGCTGCTGCATCCGTTTGGTGGGGGGGCGCTGCCACAGGTCGCAGCCATCGATCCGCCGGCGCAGGCATTGCGCCAGCGGGAAGTTCAGATCGCAGCTCAAGCGTGACTCTTCCACGATCAGGCTGATCGGCAGCAGCGCCGCCAGCTGTTCGGTGCCGGCGCTTTCAAAGCGGCGCCGCTGCTCTTCGCTGATCGCCAGACGGGAGGCGAATGGTGCCGGCAACGTGGTGCCGGCGTGCAGCACGCTGCAGACCAGCGGCACATACTCATCGATCCGCAGCGTCACCCCGGTGTTGCGCACCCGGGCGTGCAGTGGCTGGCGCGCCTCGATCAGGCGGGCTACCTGCGCCTCAGACAGCGTCTGCATCTTCGATCACCTTGCGAAAAGCGGTTTTGCGCTGTTCAACCATATTCCGCGCATCAACGACGTTCTCGACGAAGTCGATCACCTGACGCTGCAGCCGTACCCGGTTGAGCTTGTTGATCCGCACGATCCCGCCCGGAGCCATCACGTTCACCTCCAGCAGCTTGCCGTTGATCACATCCAGGCCGGTGAAATAGAGCCCGTCGCGTACCAGTTTGGGGCCGAAGCTGCGGCACAGCTCGCGCTCTTGCCGGGTCAGGATGTGCTTCATGACGCGGCCACCGGCGTGGACGTTGGAGCGCATGTCGTTCTCGGCCGGTATGCGGCGCATCGCCCCGATCGGCTCGCCATTGAGCATCAGGATGCGCACGTCGCCCTCTTCGGCACCCTCGATATACTCCTGTAGGATCACATAGTTGCTGCTACTGCCGCTGCCGATGTAGAAATCGAGCAGGGAGCGGAAACTCTGGCGGGCGCTTTTCTCGATCACGATCACCCCCTTGCCGCCAAAGCCGTTCAGCGGCTTGAGAATCATCCGCTCGCCGGGGGATTCATCCAGTGCCTTTTCCAGATAGTCCTTGTTCTTGGAGACATGGGTCACGGGCAGGTACTGCGCGGCGGGGCCGTTGAAGGCGGCGGTGTAGAGCTTGTTGTTGCCGATGCGCAGGCCATCGAGGCCATTCATGATGAACACCTCACCATGGACCGAATCGAGGAAGTTGAGCACGATGGTGTCCAGCGGTGGGTTGAGGCGCACGATGATCGCATCGAAACCGGCCAGCGGCAGCCGGCTGCGCCGAAACTCACTGTGGCGATAAAAGGATGGAATGTTGTCCGACACCTTGCCGCCCTTGTGCAGCACATTGCAGAACGCGCTGCTGATGTTGTCGCGGATGGTCAGGTTGGCGGGCGTGGTGATCGCCACGGTGTGGCCGCGCAGGGCCGCTTCATGCACCATCCGCAGCGTGCTGTCGGTGTCCGGTTTGATTTGTTCCCAAGGGTACATCAGAAAACAGATTTTCATGTGGTTCTCCTGCAGACAGGCGGGTATGCCGGCGCGCCGGTGGCGCAACCGGGAGTCTTCAGTGGGTGTGATACAGGGGTGGCAAAGGGCCGCTGTCCGGATCTGGACGGCGGACGATAGGTGCGCGCATTGGACGCCATAACGGAGCGGGAAACAATACCTTTCACCCCAACCAACATGGATTTTTCTCATCGACCGGCCTGAGTATAGTGGACCGTTTCCGGTCGAGGCTGGCGGGAGCGATCTTTTTGCGCCAGACTCTGGCACGGCGGCAGCGGCCCGCTTGCCATCACCGTTGAAACCACGTTGGAGTGGCCCTGACAGATGCTAGGCTGGATTCTTTACAAATCGGACCGCACCTTGGTCAAACAGGAGAGCTATGAGCTGGAGCGGCTGGTCGAGCACGCCCCCGCGCACGGCATCGATATCCGCGTCTATCAGCCGGAGGCGTTCGATCTCACCGTCACCCGCGACGATCGCAACAGCATCATGCTCGAGGGCGAGGCCACCCCCTTGCCCGATTTCTTTCTGCCGCGGATGGGGGCGGGCACCAACTACTTCGCCCTGGCGGTGATCCGCCACCTGGAGCGGCTCGGGGTACACAGTTTCAATTCAGCCGAAAGCATCGATACGGTGAAGGATAAACTGTACACCCATCAGATTCTGGCCCAGAACGGGCTGCCGGTACCGAAAACCATGCTGGTCAAATTCCCGGTCGATCCGGCGCTGGTGAAAAAACAGATCGGCTTTCCGGTGGTGGTGAAAACCCTCTCCGGCTCCCAAGGCAGCGGCGTCTTTCTGTGCGAGACACTGAACCACTTTGTCGACCTGATGCAGATGGTGGAGTTGACCAACCCCAAGGCCAACATCATTCTGCAGGAGTTCATCGCCGACAGTCGCGGCCGGGATCTGCGCGTGATCGTGATCGGTGGGCGGGCCATCGCCTGCATGGAGCGGGTGGCGCAGGCGGGCAGTTTCAAGGCCAACTTCTCCTGCGGCGCCTCGGTGCGCGCCTACCCGATGACCGCGGAGATCGAATGGCTGGCGATCGAAACGGCCCGAGTGCTCGGGCTGGAGATTGCCGGGGTGGACCTGCTCTTCGCCGGCGATCACTTCAAGGTGTGCGAGGCCAACTCCTCCCCCGGCTTCGAGGGGGTGGAGAGCTGCTGCGCGGTGGATGTGGCGGATGAGATCTACAACTTTCTCTCCATCCGCCTGGGTAACTTCTAAGCCTACCCGCCCGGCTGGGCGGGCTCTGAATCGGCCTGTGGCGGGCGCGGCTCTCCCCCCCAGCCGTGCTGTTCCAGCACCGGCAGCAGCAGGGCACGCACCTCCGTTTCGCTGTTGCAGCCCCTAGCCTGTTCCAGCAGCGGCTGCAGCTGCTGGCGGTTGATCGAGCGCAGCAGCAGTTTGATGCGGGGGATATTATAGGCGCTGAGGCTCAGGCAGTCGTAGCCCATGGCGGTCAGCAGCAGCACCGCCGCGGGATCGGAGGCCATCTCACCACAGATCGAAACCGGCAGTGAAAGCTCCCTGCACTGGCGCAGAATGTACTCCAGGGCTACCAGCACGGCCGGGTGGAGGTGGTCGAACAGTGCCGAGACCCGCGGGTTGTTGCGATCCACCGCCAACAGGTACTGGGTCAGGTCGTTGGAGCCGATCGAGACGTAATCGATATAGGGGGCCAGTTTCGGCAGCAGCAGCATGGAGGAGGGGACTTCCAGCATCATGCCGATGGGTGGCATCCTGACCTTGTGCCCTTCGCGCAGCAGCGAATCGACCGCCTTCTCCACATATTGGTGGAACGCCTGCATCTCATCCACCCGCCCCACCATCGGCACCAGCAGCTTCAGGTTGCCGGTATCGGCGTCGGCCCTGAGCATGGCCCGTACCTGGCTGATCAGCAGCTGCGCGTTGTCCAGAGTAAAACGGATACCACGCCAGCCCAGGTAGGGGTTGCTTTCGCTGAAGTCGAAATAGGGCAGCTGTTTGTCGCCACCGATATCGAGGGTACGCATGGTCACCGGCAGCGGGGCGTAGGCCTTGAGCACCTTCTGGTAGAGGATGAACTGCTCCTGCTCGGTGGGGAAACTGTCATGGATCATGAACGGAATTTCGGAGCGGTACAGCCCCACCCCCTCGGCGCCGCGCTGCAGACCGGGAGTGGCGTCCGCCAGCAGGCCGGTGTTGGTCAGCAGGGTGACGCGGAAGCCGTCCTGGGTGATGGCCGGCTCGGCGCGCAGCTTCTCCAGCCCCTCCATGAAGCGTTTTTCTTCCGCGATCATCCGTTTGTACTCCGCCAGCAGCGGCGGGGGCGGATTGAGTATCACCTCGGCCCGGTTGCCATCGACGATGACGCGCGCCCCCCGGTGATGCTCCGGCTCCAACTGTTCCAGCCCCATCACGGCAGGAATCCCGAGCGCATTGGCCACGATGGCGGTGTGGGAGAGGGTGGAGCCCTGGGTGCAGAGAATGCCGCGGATCTGCTGGGGGGGGAACTCGGCCAGATCGGCGATGCTGACCAGATCCCCGGCCAGAACCAGCTCCTCGTCCGGGGTTTCGATTACCGGGCGCTCCCGCGCCAACAGCTGGTTCAAGACCCGCTGGCCGATATTGGTAATATCCTCGCCACGGGCACGCAGATAGGGATCTTTCGATTGATGAAATTGTTCGGCCATCTGCTCGATCGTCTGCCGCAGCGCCCAGGCGGCACTGTCACCGGCCTCGATCAGGGCCAGGGTCTGCTGGGTCAACTCCGGGCTGTGCAGCATCATCTGGTAGACGCTGAACAGGGCGTGGACATCACCCGGCAGATGGCTGCCCAGGTGGCCGGAGCCCGACTCCAGCTCGTCACTGACGGTGGCGATGGCCGCCAGGAACTCGTCGCGCTCCTTCACCGGGTCATTGTTGCTGCCGGGATGAATCTGATCCAGTGACAGGTGTGGCTTGACCAGCCACAGCCGCCCCAGCCCCAGCCCCGGTGCCCCCTTGAGCCCGAGGTGGCGGCGGTAAACGCCGCGCTGGCCGCGCGGGCGCTGCTCATACCAATCGCCGCGACTTTGCAGGGCGTGCAAACTGCCGGCCAGCTGGGAGGCGACGGTGATCAGAAAAGCCTCCACCTCCTGGGAAAAGGGTTCACGTTCGCGCCCCTGCACCACCAGCACCCCCACCAGGCGGCGCAGGTGGATCAGGGGTACGCCCAGAAAACGGTGGTAGGGCATCTCGTGGGTTTCGGGAATGAAGACGAAACGATCATCGGCAGGCGCATCGCCAAGATTGAGCGTGCTCAGGGAGGAGGCGATATGCCCCACCAGCCCCTCATCCAACTTCAGCCGCACCTTGCCGACGGCCTCTTTGGCGAGCCCCTCGGTGGCGGCGAGAATCAGCTGCGCTTGATCCGGTGTGCATAGATACAGGCTGCACACATCGACCTGCATCAACTGCCGCAGGCGTTGCACGATGGTGCTCATCATCGTTTCGGGATCGCCGCTACGGGCGATCTGCTCCACAATGGCGGTGAGAGCGCTCAGCGAAGGTTGTTGCATGAGAAAGGTTCCGAAAAAAGTGTTCCCACGGGGGGTTCCAGCAAACGGTCGGTCGTTGCTCGGATGCTGTCACAGCCGTGGCGGCAGGGCAATGGGGTGGGAGAAATCGACCAGCCACCCCCGCCAGGATAGGCCCGGCCAGGATCCGGTTAGTGCCGGAGGTTAGGTGTGGTATTATGGCGGCTTATGAATACAGACCCCCCGCACATCACGCCGGCGATCAAGGTTGCCGCTATCTGTCAGGCCGAAATCATCAGCCTCCAACTCGGAGCCTCGCTGGCGCAGGCGGTCGGCCTGATGGCGGAGCACCGTATCGGCTCGGTACTGGTAAAAGACGCCGGGCAGGCCCTGGGGCTGCTGACGCGCGCCAAGGCGATGCAGCTGGCACTGGAGCAGAACAGCGCCGAGCGCACAACGATTACGGCGCGGATGCTGGCACCGGTGCTGCAGGTGGATGCCAATCTGAGCGTGGATGAGCTGGGGCTCGAATTTGTCAGTCAAGGAGTGGCTCATGCCGTCGTCATAGGCTCCTCCGGGAGGTGGCTTGGCATCGTCAGTCAAAGCGATATCGTCAACAGCCAGGGACTCGAGCACGACCTGTTTCTGAAGTCACTGGAAGAGGTTGCCAACGTCGATGTGATCAGGCTGAGCCCGCAGTGCAGCCTGCGGCGGGCGATCGAGCGGCTGCGCAGCGTCGATTATACCGCCGTGCTGCTCGGCGATGACCTCCAGGGTTGGCAGATCATGACCGAAACCGACGTGATCCGGCTGCTGGCGGCGGGTGTCGATCTGGATCAGCCGCTCTCCGCGCTGGCGCTGCCGCGGTTGCTCTCCGTCGACAGCCGTTTGAGCCTGTACAACGTGCGGCGCTTTTTTCGGGAACACGGTTGCCGCCATATCGGGGTCGAAGATTGCCACGGCAAGGTGATCGGGCTGGCCTCCTACGGCGACATCCTGCGCAATGTCGAGCTGGATTACGTCTACCGGCTGCGCGAGCTGCTGCACGAGCGGGGCCGTGCGCTGCAGCAATCTCAACACAACCTGCGCCTGGTCGAGCAAGTGATCAAGGCCTCCCGCGAGGGGATCGTGATCACCGATGAGCAGGGCAACATTCAGAGCGTCAACCCGGCATTCACCGCCATCACCGGGTATGAAGCCCGAGAAGCAGTGGGGCGCAACCCCAATATCCTCAGCTCCGGGCGCCACGACCGCCAGTTTTACCAGCAGTTGTGGCAAGCGCTGAAACAGGAGGGGTATTGGCAGGGGGAGATCTGGAACCGGCGCAAGGATGGCGGCGTCTACCCCGAGTGGCTCAGCATCACCGCCATCGAGAACGATGCCGGCCAGGTCACCCAGTATGCCGCCATCTTCCACGATCTGACCGAAGCAAAGCGTTCTGAAGCGCGGATGCAGCAGCTATCCTGGTTCGATAGCGTAACCGGGCTGGCCAACCGGCGCCTGTTCCACGACCGGTTGCAGCTGGCGCTGAACCACGCCCAGGAGCAGCAGGTGCCGTTGGCGCTGCTGGCGCTGGATCTGGACCTGTTCAAACAGGTCAATGATCGCTTTGGCCACAGCGGTGGTGATCGGGTGCTGAAACAGATCGCCGAGCGGATCGAATCCGTCCTGGAGGAGAACGGCACCGCGGCCCGCCCCTCGGGGGATGAATTTTATCTTCTGCTGACCGGGCTGAAGGAGGAGGCCGACCTCACCCTCTTTCTCGATCGGATCAGCCGCGCCCTGTCACTGCCGATTCTGCTCGATGAGCATGAGGTGCGGGTGCGCGGCAGCATCGGCGTGGCGCTCTTTCCCACCGATGCCGATGCGCCGGGTGAGCTGGTGCGGGCGGCGGAGGTGGCGCTGCAACACGCCAAGGAGCAGGGGCGCAACAACATCTGTTTCTTCTCCTCCGCCCTGCATGAACAGACCCTGAGCCGTTATCGCATCAACAGTTTTCTGCATCAGGCCCTGGAGCGGGAGGAGTTCACTCTGGTGTATCAGCCCCAGATCTGCCTGCGCAGCGGTGCCCTGCTCGGCGTGGAGGCGCTGATCCGCTGGCACAGCCCGGAGCTGGGTCGCGTGGCGCCGGATGATTTTATTCCGGTGGCTGAAGATACCGGCCTGATCGAATCGATCGGCGCGTGGGTGCTGAATCGGTCGGTACAGGATGCGGCGAAGTGGCTCGCCAGGGGGCTGAAGCTGAAAATGTCGGTCAACTTCTCGGCGCGTCAGTTTCAGCGCACCGAAGTGGCCGATCAGGTGATCAGGGCGCTGCATACCCACCAGCTGCCGGCCGATCAGTTCGTGGTGGAGTTGACCGAAACCAGTTTTCTGCACAGCGCCGAGCGAACCGAGCGCGAGATCTACCGCCTGCACAATCAGGGGGTGCGCATCGCCATCGACGATTTCGGTACCGGTTACTCCAGCCTCAGCTATATCCGGCAGATGTCGCTGGATCTGCTCAAGATCGACCGCAGCTTCATCAGCGGGATGCAGGCCGGTAGTACCGATGCGCGGCTGGTGCAGGCGATGATCGACATGAGCCACGCGATGGGGTTGACGGTGGTGGCAGAGGGGATCGAGAGCGAGCAGGATCTGCGGGTGCTGCTCGAACTCGGCTGTGATCAGGCGCAGGGGTACCATATCGCCCGCCCGATGCCGGCGGAGGGGTTGTTGCAGTGGATCGAGCACTATCAGCCCCGCGCCCTGCTGCCGTCCGACGATTCCGCCCGGTTGTGAATGAAGCCGGGGAGCGTCTGGCGGGAGGGGATGCGTGAAAAGCTATATTTTTGCCACCGATAACGGGCGCGGCGGCGTGATACTCTGTGAAATCGATACCCTGGAAGAGGCGGTGGAGTATCTGCAACACCGCTTCGAGGGGGTGGTCAAAGTGGAGCAGGGGCGGCGCTACTGGGCCAAAGGAGAGGGGTTCGCCGAGCTGGAACCCCTGCCGCCGTCGCGCCGGCGGGGCGGCTAGAACCAGTCGTCGCGGCGTTTGCGCCGGCGCGGCAGGTAGGGCAGCAACAGCCCCAGAATGACACCGCCAAAGGCGATCAGCCCGCCGTAGGTCAGCCAGCGCATCAGGTTGCTTTGATCCATGTTGGTGAGCTGAAACTGTAACCGCGCAATCTCACTCTCGAGGGTTTGGATCTGCTCGTCATAGGTGCCGTTTTCACGTTTGAGCTGGTCGAGTCGGGCGTTGAGCTGCTCGATGGTCGCCGCCTGCTCATCGATGGTCGCCCGGCTCTGTTGCAAGGATTGCTCCAGTTTGGGCAGCTCGATCAGCTTGCTGTCGCCGCTGGCGACAAACTGCTCCGGCAGCCAGCCGGTGCGCCCGCTTTCGGTTTGGATCTGAACATAACCGGTCGAGTCGTTGCGCCCCAGAATCTCCACCGGCTCACCGCTGTTGACACGACCGGTGATGCGATACTCATTGCTCGGGCCGCCGTGGAAAAAAACGTACACATCATCGGCAATATGACCCTTCTCAGCCAGAACCGGTAACGAAAAGCTGAGCAGGGCGGCGAACAGAAGTGTCTTTTTCATCGTTTTCCCATCTGTGTAAGCTACAAAAGCACGATTTTACACTACAAACGCCATATCGTTTAGGCGCTGTTGCCCGGCTCGAGGACAACAGCAAATGATCGACGCAAGCCAACCGTCAAGAGGAGCCCGACCGGAAGCCCTTTCTTGGCATTACATTCTACCCCGGCGGATCAATATCGCCCTGGCCGGCGCGAACCGGTGCTCTGGGCGGCGACCGAAAAGGTGAAGCTCGAGTTTGTTCGCTCTGGCATCGCCATCCCCCCCGCCGATGGAGGCGCATCCGCACCGGGAAAGGCTTGCCGTGCGGGCCGGCTGAGGCGGGCCTCGGCGGGTTACCCCTGTTGTTGCGGGTGCTGTGACAGCTGCTGGCGCAGCGCCTCGTTTTCATGCCGCAGCCGCTGTGCCTCGATGCGATAATCGAAAATCTCGTGATAGCGCTGCTCCAGGCGGTCCTCCAGCCGTTCGATCTCTTTCTCCTGCTGATCGATCTTCAGCCGCAGGTGTTCGAGCTGCTGTTGCAGATCATCCAGCGCCTTGAAATTCTGGCTCGCCGGTTCCTGGGCCTTGTCCGGGTGGAAGCGATAGGAGCCTTGCAGCTCATTGACGATGTGGCTGTAGATGGCGGTCAGGTCGGAGCGCTCCCGGTCGGTGTAGCGAATGCTCTCCTCGATGGCGCGGTGCGCGCTGGCCGCCCCGATGGAACCTGCCAGCACCTGCTCCAGCATCCGGTGAAACTCCATCAGCTCCAGCACCGAGATGTGCCGCTTGTCGTGGATCTGCAGATCTTCGGCGATGCGGAGCACGCTCTGCTGTGATTTTTCCTCCCCCAGGTAGCGCTTGAGCAGGTCTTCCGCCTCCACCAGTTTGGGGGCCAGCTCGATATAGGCGTTGAGCCCGGTGGGGCGTGTTTTCTCCTGGGTGTGCAGGGCGCGGGAGGTGTAGAGAAACTCGGTGGTGAGGGTGCGCTCCTGCTTCTGCGGATGGTAGAACCAGGAGCCCAGCAGATAGCCCAGAAGGTTGGCCAGCAACGACCAGAACACGGCGTGGGGTACCGGCGGCAGATTCAGGCCAAACAGCATCTCCGGGCGCAACCAGCCAATGCCGAACGGCCCCTCACTGAGCACACTGGCCGCTACCCACCCCTGCTCCACCCAGGCGGGAATGATCAGGGTCCAGCCCCAGAGGGCAAACCCTGCCAGCAGGCCGAGAAAAGCGCCCATGCTGTTGCCGCGCGGCCAGAACAGGCCGATAAAGGTTGCCGGTGCCAGTTGCAGGGCTGCCACGAATGAGATCAGCCCCACCGCGACCAGCGCGTGGGTATCGCTCAGCAGGCGGGCCAGGGCGAAACTGCCGAACAGAATCAGGGCCACCAGCGCCCAGCGGACCTGCAGCAACCAGGTGCGAACCCAGCGCAGGTGCTCGAACCGTTCACACACCGGCAGCAGCAGGTGGTTGGATACCATGGTCGAGAGGGTAATGGTGGTGATGATCACCATGCCGCTGGCGGCGGAAAAACCACCCACGAAGGTGAGCAGTGCCAACAGCGGTTGCCCCAGCGCCTGGGGGACCAGCAGCATGAAGTAGTCGGCGCTGGCGGGGGGCAGCCCCAGAATCAGGCCGGCCGCCGCCACCGGAATGACGAAGGCGGTGATCAGCACCGTGTACAACGGGAAGATCCAGCGCGCCCGGCCCAGATGACGGGGGGAGACATTCTCCACCACCGCCACATGGAACTGGCGCGGCAGCAGTTGTACGCCGACGAAGCTGAGTATGATCAATGTCAGCCACTGGACGCCCGCCCCCTCACCGCCGAATCCAAGCAGGTGGTGGTAGCCGTTGGCCCGGATCTGCTGGTACAGGTCCAGCGGACCTGCAAAAAAGTACCAGGTGATGAACCCACCCAAAACCAGAAACGCCGCCAGCTTGACGATGCACTCCGCCACCAGCGCCAGAATCATCCCCTGGTGGCGCTCGGTGGGGTCCAGGCGGCGAACCCCGAACAAAATGGTGAAGATCACCATCATCAGGGTGATCAGCAGGCCGGACCAGGTCGATTGAAGGCCGCCGACCTCTTCCTTCGTGATCAGGCGGAAGGAGTGAACGATCGCCTCCAGCTGCAGGCTGATATAGGGGGAGAGGCCAAGGAAAACGGTCAGGGTCACCAGGGCGGCGATCCTCTGGGAGCGCCGATAGCGCGTCGAAATCAGGTCGGCGACGCTGGTGATATGGAAGGTCTCCTTGACCGCGATGATCCGTCGCAGCGTCAACTGCCAGAAGAAGACGGACAGCAGCGCCCCGGCGTAGATCCCCAGATACAGCAGCCCGGAGCGGGTGGCGAAGCCGACACTGCCGTAGAAGGTCCAGGTGGTGAAGTAAACCCCCAGCGACAGGGCGTAAAGTGTGGCCGAATCGAACGGCTGACCACGGCGGGTGCGCTGCTCCCCCCACTGAGCGAGTGCGAACAGCAGGCCGATGTAGGCGGCGACGACCAGAATGATACTCAGCGGTGAGAACATGGTTGCTCCTGCGGTCAACGGTGGTTGGTGATCTTTCCGGTGTGGTCGGGGGATGAGGGTTCAGCCGGATTCGGCCCGGCGCGGGGCGGGACCGGGTCGAACCCGCCGGCATGGTAGGGGTGGCAGCGCAGAAGCCGCCGCGTGCCGAGCCAGACCCCCCTCCAGACGCCGTGCCGTTCGATCGCTTCGATCATGTAACTGGAGCAGCTGGGGTGGAAACGGCAGTTGTTGCCAAGGAAGGGGCTGAGCAGCAGCTGATAGCTTCGTACCAGCAGGATGAGCGCCTTTTTCAGCCATTGAGTCGGTTGCTGCATGGGAACCTCGAAGCCATCTGTTGCCGATGATAGCCCCTGTCGCCGACGACGGCCAGTCGAGAGACGCGAGAGCGGCCGGTCAGGCCCCTCTCCGGTACGCTCAAAGGTGGCGATTCAGCTCCAGCACCGAGAGTGTGCGCTGGCGAACTTGCTGCAGCAGCTCGGTGTTCTCGCTCAGGTTCTGGCCGTAGGAGGGGATCAGCTCGGTGATCTTCCGCTGCCAGCTCGCCTCCCGCATCCGCTCGGCAAAGCAGCGTTCGACGATGCTCAGCATGGCGCTGACCGCCGTGGAAGCGCCCGGTGACGCCCCCAGGAGCGCTGCCAGCGAGCCATCGGCGGAGGTGATCACCTCGGTGCCGAACTCCAGCTTGCCGGCACGCCGGGTGTCGGGTTTGATGATCTGCACCCGCTGGCCGGCGTAGGAGAGCTCCCAATCCTCCTCTCTGGCATCCTTGAAGAAGTTGCGCAGCGACTCGACCCGGGCGCGGTGTGACTGCAGCACCTCGCTGATCAGGTAGCGGGTCAGATCCATGTTGTGTACCGCCACCGATAGCATCGGCGCCAGGTTGCTCGGACGGATACTCAGCGGCAGATCCAGGAACGAGCTCCGTTTGAGGAACTTGGTGGTAAAGCCGGCGAACGGGCCGAACAGAAGCGACTTCCTGCCCTCGATCACCCGGGTGTCCAGATGGGGCACCGACATGGGGGGCGCACCGATCGGAGCCATGCCGTAGACCTTGGCATGGTGCTGTTCGATGATCTCCGGCCGTTTGCACACCAGCCACATGCCGCTGACCGGGAAGCCGCCGTACCCCCGGCCCTCTTTAATCGCAGACTTTTGCAACAGAGGCAGCGCGCCGCCGCCGGCGCCCAGAAACACGAAGCGGCTGCGAACGGTACTGGCGCCACCGCCGGCGCCGCCGTCGAGGCGAACATCCCAGCTGCCGTCACTGTTTTGGGTCAGATCCTTCACCGTGTGCCGCAGCAGCAGCTCAAAGCGATCCTGCTGCTCCAGGTTGCGCACCATGTTGCGGGCCAGGGTGCCAAAGTCGACATCGGAGCCGTGGCGCACCCGGGTGCCGGCCAGGGTTTCGGCGGGATCGCGATGTTGCATCACCAGCGGCATCCACTCGCGCAGCACCGCATGGTCTTGGCTGTATTCCATCCCCTTGAAACAGGGGTGTTGGCTCAGCGTGGCGTGGCGTTTTTGCAGGAATTGCACATTTTTTTCCCCCCAGACGAAACTTTGATGGGGCGTCTGATGGATGAATTCACCCGGCGCGGGCAGCTTGCCCTGCTCCACGAGATAGGACCAGAACTGTAGGCTGACCTCGAAGGAGGTGTTGATGGCGAACGCCTTGGCGGTGTTGATGCTGCCATCCGGCTGCTCCGGGGTGTAGTTCAGCTCGCAGTAGGCGGCGTGGCCGGTGCCGGCGTTGTTCCAGGCATCGGTACTTTCGAGCGCGACCTGGTCGAGACGTTCGACCATACAGATCTTCAGGGCGGGGTCCAGCTCCTTGAGTATCATCCCGAGGGTGGTACTCATGGCACCGGCACCGACAAGCAGCACATCTACAGTTTTAGTGGTCATAGGAGTTTGCCATCTGATCGTAAGCAATGGGAGTTGGGAAACCGGGAGGAGTGCTTGTGGCACACCCGATCGGGATCGTGCCGGCGGGCACGAAGGGGGTCAGGACCTCCGGGTTTCACTGCGATGGCCGCCGGCTGATGCCGGTGCCCGCGCAGATTACAAGGGTGTTGACGCTGAAAACGTTGCTGCGGGGCATTATAAGCGAGCCTTGCCAGAATAAAACTGCCGCCACCGCTCCCCGCTCTCCAGGCGGGGGTGTCATCAGGCTGTAACCCGCATGGAATAGGGCGTGGAGGCGGGTTTTAGACTTTGGTCTCGCGTCGGTTGCCGTACTGCAATCCACTGTTGCAGCGGCGCGTGGGGGCGCTGCAACGGTGGATGGTGGTTTAGGTGGAAGGTGGTTTAGAGGTGCTCTTCGGCGTACTCCGCCAGGCGGGAGCGGAAGATCCCCTCGAAGTGGATGCTGGCCGCCCCTTCAAAACCACGGAACCGTTCGGCGATGTAGGTGAGGCCGGAGGTGAGCGGTGTGAGGTAGTTGGAGTCGATCTGCGCCAGGTTGCCCAGGCACACCATTTTGGTGCCCCGGCCGCTGCGGGTCAGAATCGTTTTGAGCTGCTGTGGCGTCAGGTTCTGGGACTCGTCGATCAGCACGACCGCATTCTGAATGCTGCGACCACGGATGAAGTTGAGTGACTTGAACTGGATATTGGCCTTCTCGATGGCATATTTGACGCTGCTTTGGGGGCGCTCGTCATGCTCGTGCATCACCTCCAGGTTGTCGCTGATCGAGCTCATCCAGGGGGTCATCTTCTCCTCTTCGGTGCCGGGCAGAAAGCCGATATCCTCCGCCACCGGAGGGGTCGAGCGGGTGACGATGATCTTGTTGAACCGCTGCTCCTCGATCACCATCTCCAGAGCGCAGGCCAGCGCGATCAGGGTCTTGCCGGTGCCGGCCGAGCCCAGCAGAATGCTGAGGTCGATCTCCGGGTCCAGCAGCGACTGCATCGCAAACGCCTGCTGCAGGTTGATCGGCTGGATGCCCCAGCAGGTTTGCTGCATCAGGCGGTCGTAGCCGAGATCGAGCAGGGTGACCGTGGTTTCATCCACCTCGATGGTGCGGGCGGCGAAGTCCTTGCTGTCGTCGTAGATATATTCGTTGGGGTAGGTGTCGGGCAACAGGCTGCGATCCACCCGGTGGTAGGTGCGGCCCTCTTCCTGAAAGCTGTCGACCTTTTCGACCCCCTCCCAGAACGGTCTGTCCAGATGGCGGTGCCCGGCGGGCAGCATTTCTATATCGGAAACCAGCTGGTCGGTGCGGTAGTCCTCCACCCGCTGTAGCCCGGCGCCGAGCGCCTTGAGGCGCATGTTGATATCCTTGGTGACCAGAATGATCTGCCGGTGGGGGAAGGTGGCCTGCAGATGCAGGGCACAGTTGATGATGCGGTTGTCCTTGTTGCTCAGATCCGGCAGGAAGCCCTGGTGGCTGGTCAGCTCGTGATCCGGGAAGATCGACAGCCTGCCCAGCTTCTGTTTGCGCTCCTTGCCATCCACCAGAATACGCACCCCCTTGGTGATTTGACCGGCATTGGTGGCGCTGGAGAGAATGTTGTCGATCATGCGGATGGCGTGGCGCGCCTCCGCCGCCACGGTCTGTTTGCGGTCCTTGATCGAATCGAGCTCTTCCAGCACCGTCATGGGGATGGTTATGTCCTGCTCCTTGAACTGAAACAGGCACTTGGGATCATGCAGGAGCACATTGGTATCGAGAATGTACAGTTTTGATGCGGACATCGGCAGGCTTCCTAGTACGACAGTGTAGAGTTGCAAACTAATTCAAGGGGAGAACGATTACAACGTGTTGCCCCAAGCCGATGGGGTGCGGCGCCAGCGTCGCCTGCGCCGGGCTGTAACAGGGCTGACACCGGATGGTAGTAAATCTGTTCGCCAGCATTCATAGTCAAAGCCGCACGCCCCCGGCGGCGTGCGGCAAAAGCAGTAGCGTACAAGGAGGTCAGATGATGACCGAGCACTACATTACCTCCAGCGTGACCCCGCTGGACAGCCTCGATGTGCTTTCGCCCTACGAGGTGGCCCGGCTGCAGGACAAAAGCCAAAGTGGCCTCTACAACCTGTTTCGCCAATGTGCCCTGGCGGTGCTCAACTGCGGCAGCGAGCTGGACAGCACCCGTCTGGTGCTCAACCGCTTTCGTGAGTTCGATATTCAGATCAGCCAGAAGCATCGCGGCGTGCAGCTGGATTTGATCAACGCCCCGGCCAGCGCCTTTGTCGATGGCCAGCTGATACAGGGGATCCATGAGCACCTGTTTGCCGTGTTGCGTGACCTGCTCTATGTCAGCGACAAGCTCGAGGATCGCTGCGAAGGGCTGGATCTGTCGGGCACCATCACCCATCAGGTGTTCGATACCCTGCGTCATGCCGATGCGCTGCGCCCCCATGTGAAGCCCAACATGGTGGTCTGCTGGGGCGGGCACTCGATCAACCAGATCGAGTACGACTACACCAAGCGGGTGGGGTATGAGATGGGGCTGCGCGGCATGAATATCTGTACCGGATGTGGTCCGGGCGCCATGAAAGGGCCGATGAAAGGCGCCACCATCGCCCACGCCAAACAGCGGATCCAGAATGGTCGTTACGTGGGGATTTCCGAGCCGGGGATCATCGCGGCGGAATCACCCAACCCGATCGTCAACGAGCTGATCATCATGCCCGACATCGAACGCCGGCTGGAGGCTTTCGTGCGTCTGGGCCACGGTTTTGTGGTGTTCCCGGGCGGGGTAGGGACCGCGGAGGAGATTCTCTATATCCTCGGCATTTTGTTGCAGCAGGAGAACGCCGGCCAGCCGTTCCCGCTCATTTTTACCGGCCCCGCCGGCAGCGAAGCCTACTTTGATACGGTGGACCGTTTCATCCGCACCACGCTGGGTGAACGGGCCGCCCGCTGTTACGAGATCGTCGTGGACGACGCCCATGGGGTGGCGCAGCGGATGCGGGATGGGCTCGAGGCGGTGACCGAGCACCGCCGGGCCACGGGGGAGTCCTACCATTTCAACTGGCAGCTTCGCATCCCGCTCTCGCTGCAGCAGACCTTCGAGCCGACCCACGCCAACATGCGCAGCCTCGATCTGTCACGCGCGCAGGCGGATTACGAGCTGGCCGCCCAGCTGCGCTGTGCCCTGTCGGGCATCGTCGCCGGGAATGTCAAGGAAGATGGCATAAGAGCGATCGAGCAGCATGGCCCCTTCGAGCTGCATGGCGAGCCCGAGGTGATCGAGGCGCTGGATGAGTTGCTGGAATCCTTCGTCGCCCAGCACCGGATGAAAATCAACCACGATGACTACCGCCCCTGCTTCCGGCTGGGGCGGGCCGAGCACGCCTCGGTCGGTTGATCAGCCCCCGCGCCCGAGAGCGTTGCCGGCGGCCACCCTGCGTTGCTGGTGGCACAAGGGCGCTCGGGTTATAGTAGGGCGCTTTGACCGCTTGAGTATTCCGTTTGCGCCGTAAGCTGATTCTGACACTGACCACCGTACGTGGCTCCCGACAGTACTCTCTGCACCGGGTGTTGGCGTACCTGATGCTGATGTTCCTGCTGGTGTCGGCGCTGAGTTTTTTCGTCTCCAACTGGCTGTTGATGAAAACCCACGATAACCTGACCGATCTGGAACGCGACCACCAAAGCCTGAACGAGCAGTACGAAATGCTACTGGGCACCCAGCAGCTGTATCTCTCTGAGCTGGGAGAGCTGGGGGCTACGCTCGCCAACCTGTCGCAGGAGCGCCAGCAGTTGGCGCGGGAAAACCATCAGTTCAGCACGGCCCTGGATGACCTGGAAACGATGCTGGGGGTGCGGGTCGAGGAGGACGAAGCCGCCAACCCGGCCCAGCGGGTGGAGCTGGCGCGGTTGGCAGCCCGCCAGCGTCTGTTTCTGCTGCACAGTATTCCCAACGGGGTGCCGATTCAGGCCGAGGAGGTGAGCGACAGCTTCGGGATGCGCTTTCACCCGCTGCTCAAAACGCGCAAAATGCACAACGGCACCGACTTCAAGGCGGATACCGGCACGCCGGTGTACGCCACCGCCGATGGCGTGGTGGAATATGGCGGCTACCGCAAGGGCAGCGGTTTTGGCAATCTGATCATTGTGCAGCATAACTTTGGCTTCAAAACCTATTATGCACATTTGCAGAAAGTACAGGTCAGAAGTGGTAGCTTTGTGCACAAGGGGCAGCAGATCGGACTGAGCGGCAACACCGGTCGCTCCACCGGCGCACATCTGCACTACGAGGTTCGCCACCTGTATCGGCCGCTGGACCCAGAGCCCTTTTTACAGTGGGGGCTGGATAATTTCGACACCCTATTCCGCCGTGTCGAGGAGGTACCTTGGGAATCATTAAACGCGATGTATCCGCTAAACCAGGCCGGGCTACAGTAACCATCATCGCGCAGGGCAATCACTTCAAGGGCGACACTCAAGTGTCCGGCAAAATGCACGTGGATGGTCTGTTCGAGGGCAAGATCGACTCCTGCGAAGATATCTCCATCGGGCGCCACGGCTGTGTGCGTGGCCGCATCAGGGCGCGTAACGTCACCGTCAGTGGTGTGCTGGAGGGGGAGCTGGTCTGTGAGCAACTGCATATCGAACGCGGCGGGCAGGTGCGCGCCACCGTTTGCTGCGATGGCTTGAGTATCGACCCGCAGGGCTGTTTCGTGGGTGAGCGCCGCCTTCAGATGCGCTCGCCGCTGGCGCACCACTGTGCAGAATCACCCCGTGAGCAGAGTGAGAGTATCGACTACAGTGTGATCGACTCGCTGCCGGATCGGATCACGCTCAGTGCCGGAGGGGGCTAGAAGATGTGCGAGCTGCTGGGCATGAGCGCCAATGTGCCAACCGATATCTGCTTCAGTTTCACCGGCCTGATGCAGCGAGGGGGCCGCACCGGTCCACATCGGGATGGCTGGGGGATCGCCTTTTATGAGGGCAAGGGGCTGTGCTGTTTTCACGACCCGCAGCCGAGCGCCGACTCCCGCATCGCCAGGCTGGTTGCCGAATACTCGATCAAGAGCCGGGTGGTGATCAGCCATATCCGCCAGGCCAATGTCGGCCGGGTCTGCCTGGAAAACACCCATCCGTTCAGCCGCGAGCTGTGGGGGTACAGCTGGACCTTTGCCCATAACGGTCAGCTCGATCCAACCCTGTTTGACTGGCCGCTGACCTTCTACCACCCGGTGGGTACCACCGACAGTGAATATGCGTTTTGTTGGCTGCTGGATCAGATCCGCCGTCGCTACCCGCAACGCCCCGATCACCTTGGCGAGCTGGAAAGTTTCATCCACCGCTGCTGCGAAAGGCTGCGTGGGCTGGGCGTATTCAATATGCTGTTGAGCGAGTCCAGCCGCCTGTTCTGTTACTGCTCAACCAAACTGGCCTGGATCACCCGGCGCTCCCCTTTTGGCGAGGCGCGCCTGAAAGATTGCGAAATGCGCGTCGACTTTGGTGCCGAAACGAGCCCCGATGATGTGGTTACCGTCGTTGCCACCGAACCACTCACCGATAATGAGTCATGGCAGCGGCTGCGGCCGGGCCAGCTGGTCGTGTTCAAGGATGGCGAGGTGGTGCGCATCCTGCCGGAGGAGGCCACTTGATGGAGGCGCAGGCACCCGGGCCGCAGTTTGACAGCCTCTGCGAGATGCTGCGCTTGCTGGCCGATCGGTTTGGAGAGCGCCCGGCCGTTGGCCATCTGGGCGCCAGCATCAGTTTTGCCGAGCTCGATCGCCTGTCGCGCCAGTTTGCCGCCTGGGTGCAGCATGAAACCGATCTCGAGCCGGGCGACCGCATCGCGTTGCAACTGCCCAATCTGATGCAGTATCCGGTCGTTATGTTCGGCGCTCGCCGGGCGGGGCTGGTGGTGGTGAACACCAATCCACTCTACTGTTGCGACGAGCTGTGCCAGCATCTGCAGGACTCGGGCGCCCGCGCCCTGGTCGCCTTGGCGCCACTGCAGTCGCGTCTGCAGCGGCAGATTGCCACCACCGATGTCGACTATCTGATCACGACCGAACTGGGCGACCTGCACCCGCACCGCAAGCGGGTGGCGCTGAATCTGGCTGTCCGAATCAAACGGCGCGATACCCCCTGGCTGTTCCGCTCGGCACCACGGCTGCCTCCCATCCGGCACGTGCGCTTGCGGCAGCTGTTGCAACGGGGCAGCCAGCTGTTTTGGCAGCCTCCGCCAGAGGGGCTCGAGCAGCGGGAATCGCTGGCGCTGCTTCAGTACACCGGCGGAACCACCGGTCCGGCCAAGGGCGCCATGTTGTGTGAAAAGGCCCTGCTGGCCAATCTGGCGCAGCTGCGAGCGCTGCTCGATGACTACTGCAAGCCGGGCCAGGAGAGGCTGCTGCAACCCCTGCCGCTGTACCATATTTACTCCTTTATGCTGACGCTGGCGATGTTGAGCATTGGCAGCAGTATCGAACTGATTCCCGACCCGCGCCGCATTCGAACCCTGATCGGCTGTTGGCGCCGCTTCGATCCCACTGTGGTGGCGGGCATCAACCCGCTGTTCATCTACCTCTGCCAGCAGCCGGCCTTTCAGCAGCTGGATTTTACCCACCTGAAATTGACCATCTCCGGGGGGATGGCACTGACCCGCGTCGTGGCGCAGCGCTGGCAGCAGGTGACCGGCCACCCCATCTGTGAGGGCTATGGTTTGACCGAGTGCTCCCCGGTGGTCAGTGTGAACCGGCCCGATGATATCCATCCCGGCAGCGTGGGGCGCCCGCTGCCGGGAACCGAAGTGCGGATCGTGGATGAGCAGCACCGCTGCCTGCCGGAGGGAGAGATCGGCTCGATCCTGGTGCGGGGGCCGCAGTTGATGCAGGGGTATTGGCGCCAGCAGGAGGAGACGCAACAAGCCCTGCGGGATGGCTGGCTCGATACCGGCGATATCGGTCTGATCGACCCCCAGGGCTATCTGCGCATCATCGACCGACGCAAGGAGGTGATCAACGTCTCCGGCTTCAAGGTGTACCCCAGTGAGCTGGAAAATATCATCGCCGGTCATCCCGATATTTTGGAGTGTGCCGTCATCGGCCTGCCAGACAGCCTCGGTGGTGAGCAGATCAAGCTGTTTGTGGTGCCGGCCAACCAGCAACTGACGGTCAAGGCGGTGCGCGAGTATTGTCGCGAACGGCTGACACCCTACAAGGTGCCGCGTTTGGTGGAGTTTTGCCACCAGCTGCCCCATACCCCCATCGGCAAGGTAGCGCGCCGGGTGCTGCGGGAACGGGAACTCAAGCGCCGTCATACCGTTTGAGGCGGATCTGCTCAAAGCAAAGAAAGGGAGGTGCGCAGGCACCGAGTGAAACTCACTGGGCGTGTCGAGGCCGCAGGCCATGTTGCTGCGCGGCGAGCCTCGTAGGGCGCAGGAGCCGGGAGAGAAAAGCCCACGGTGTCGCGCCGGTATCACCGGCAACACCGTGGGCTTGTTGCGTTAGACGCCACAACCGAAAGGGCGCACGCCAGCGGCGCTACGCGATCACGCCTCCACCCCGCGCCGTCCTGGCTCGGCTCGAAGAGGCCCTGTTACAACCAGGTTCCCCCCTGGCGCTCGGTGGGCTCATTAAAGTTACTGCAGTCGAACTCATGGATCCAGTCGAGGTGATGCAACACCTTCTCACGGGAGGCGAGGCGAGCGTCGCGACGATCCCGAGTTTCACCCGGTGGCAGGTGATACATATCGCCAGCGGTGACCGACGCATACACAACCTTACGCGCCCGGCCTCGACGGAGGCGCTCGTAACGCTCGAAGGTGTCTGCAATCGAATTGGAACCGGCATCGGCGATGCAATCTGCGAGCACCACCGCATCTTCGATCGACTGGTTGGCGCCCTGGCCGTGGTGCGGGACAAGCGCATGGGCCGCATCACCCAGTAGCGTCACTCGGCCCTTGCTCCAGCGGCCGAGCATCATCCGGTAGACCATGCCCCAGCGCTCATTGACGGTGTTGAGCGTGTTGGAGCCGATCATCTCCAGCAGAGCTGGGTGCCAGTTCTTGAACATCCGCAGCTGCTCGCCATCCTCCGCATGTACGATCCCTTTATCGAATGACCAGGTGGAGGGGTAGCGCTCAACGAGGAAGAAGTTGACGTCCCCTTTTCTGTCGCCGCCAATCGGATAATGCACGCAGTGGCCGGAATCCCCCATCCAGATCTGGATGGCATCGGGGTCGGGCATACTGGGCATCGCTTCGATCGGGACGATACCGCGGAACGCGCTATAGCCGGCGTACACATAATCGGCGTAGCCAAGCATCTGGTTGCGA